>NZ_JAFMPL010000189.1:0-6744 GCF_019038455.1 Nocardia noduli | reverse complement strand
GGGTTACCCGCCCCCGCAGCAGGCGGCGCCGCAGCCGACCGGCGAGGTGAGCCTGAGCAAGGACCGGCCGGTCAGCTTGCAGAAGGGGCAGAAGGTCACCCTCCGCAAGGAGGGCGGCACCGCGCTCACCTTCGTCAAGATGGGCCTCGGCTGGGATCCGGTACAGACCCGCGGCATGTTCGGCAATCGCACCGTCGACATCGATCTCGACGCCTCGGTCATCATGTTCGCCGATATGAACCCCGCCGATTACGCCTACTACGGCCAACTCTCGTCCAAGGACGGATCGGTCCGGCACCAGGGCGACAATCTCACCGGTGAGGGCGAGGGCGACGACGAGGTGATCCTGGTCGACCTCACCAGGATCCCGGCTCACATCACCACCCTGATATTCATCGTCACCTCCTACAAGGGACATACCTTCGAACAGGTGCAGAACGCGTTCTGCCGCTTGGTCGACGGAGCCAACAACGCCGAGCTGGCCCGGTACACCCTCGCGGGCGGTATGCGGTTCACCGCGATGGCGATGGCGAAGGTCTACCGGTCCGGGGGCGATTGGAAGATGCAGGCGCTCGGCGAGGGGTTCCAGGCCAAACATCCCGGCGAGGCGATTCCGCAATTGGGCCGGTTCCTTTCGGCCAACTGAGGCGTGCACGGCAGGGTAGAACACGTGATGCAGCTCAAGGCGGGCCAGAATTTCGCGCTGTCCGGCGATACCGTTCGATTCAGCGCGGAAGCCGAGGTGGCCCTCGATATCTCGGCGCTGGTGGTGGCGGAGAACCTGCGGGTCATCGAGCCCGAGGACTTCGTCTTCTACAACCAGCCGGGCACCTCCGGCGTGAGCCTGTCCGAGGGCGGGGTGACGATAAGCCTCGCCCAGGTGCGTCCGGAGGCCAAGGCGGTGCTGCTCGTGGTCAGTGCCGACCCGGCCGCGCCCGCCGCGCCGGGGCTCGGTCCCGTGGTCGCCACGCTGGCCGAGAACAGCACGGTGACGGCGGAATTCGCCATCACGCCGACGGCGGGGGAGACCGCGCTGATCTGCTTCGAGGTGTATCGGCGCGGCGCGGACTGGAAGGCGCGCGCGATCGGGCAGGGCTATGCGGGCGGGCTGGAGGTCCTGCTCCCCGCGCACGGTGTCGACGTGGACGCCCCCGCCGACGCCCCGCCGACGCCCGCCCGCGACACGCTCTCCGCTCCGCAGGCGGGCGCGCATCCCACCGGACCCGCGCCGGTCGAAGTGGCGCACGGTCTGGAACGGCTGTGGATGATCTTCGAGGACGCCGCCCGCTCGGCCGCAGCCTTGATCTCGGCCCGCGATTACGCCGCCACCAGGCTCGACACCGAATTATCCGCCGCGGTGGCCGATCCCGCGACGCGCAACGGACCGGACGCCGTCACCGCCCGCCGGGAGGCGCAGCGCCGCGCCGACGAACTGATCGCGACGGCCGAGAGCAATCATCGGCGCGACGCCGAACATCTCATACGTGAACTTGCCGAGGCCGACCGCAAACTGCCGCCCGCCCTCGCCTCGTGGACCTCGCCCGCCTGGGACGGTCCGCCCGCCCCGAGCGACGGTATCCGTCTCGGCGAGCTGTACGCGATCGAACGCGGACCTTTGCGTGTGCCCTACTGCGTTCCGGTGCCGCTCACCCGGCCGCTGTGGATCGATACCGAGAGTTCGGCGGCGGTCGTTCCCGTCGTCGGCGCACTGCTGGCCCGGCTGCTCGTCGCCGATCCCGGCAGGCGAACCAGTATGGATGTCATCGATCTGACCGGCGCTTTCGCGGGACTGCTCACCCCGCTGTCCTCGGTGCTCAACGGGCCGGTGGTCACCGACCACGCCGACATCTCACCGCGGCTACAGGCCCTCGCCGATGCCGCCGAACTCGCCGAGATGGCGTACACCAGCGGCAATTTCGTGCCGCCGCAGGTGCACCGGGTACTGCTCGCCGCCGACTTCCCGCACGGTTACCAGGCCTCCGACGCGGTCCGTATCGGTTCCCTGATCACCAGGGGTGATCTGATCGGGCTGTCCATCGTGATCGTCGGCAGCGACGAATCCGAATCCGGCGAGAGCGCGGTCTCCCTGCTGTCGCAAACCTGTCGGCACCTGCCGACGATCGACGACACGCCCCTGTTCGATCCGTGGACGTCGAGCGCCTGGCAACTCGAACTCGACCTGCTGCCACGCGATCCCGCGCACCGGGCCCGACTGCTGCGCGCCGACTGACCGGAGCGAGTTCAGCGGCGGACGCGCGAATCCTCGTATCGGTCACCGATCCTGCTCGGCCGCAGCAGCGCCGGAAGCCACGGGCGCGGCGGATCGGGCAGCCGATCCAGGATTCCGCCCACCGGGTCGTCGACACCGTCGCGGCGGACGAGATCTTCGTCGGGCCGGTAGATCTGGCGGACGATGACCGCGCACAGGGCGATGACGGCCAGGTCGCGCAGGATCACCGTGCCGGTGAACCACTGCTCCGGCACGCCTTTCCGGTCCAGGCCCAGGTAGTAGAACATGCGCGGAACCCAGACCAGCGCGTCGATCGTCATCCAGACCAGCAGGATGCGCCGGTGCGGTAGGGCGAGCACGGCCACCGGGACCAGCCACAGCGAATACTGCGGGCTCCACACCTTGTTCGTCAGCAGGAACGCGGCGATCACCAGGAAACACAGTTGGGCCAGGCGGGGACGTCGCGGCGCGGTGAGCGCGATATAGCCGATGATCAGGCAGGCCACCACGAACAGCAGCAGTGAGACCAGATTGAGGATCGTCGGCGCGACACCGTGGGGCAGATACCCGTCGAAACCCTGCCACCCCGTGAACGAGGTGATGACGTTGTAGATCGAATCCGGATCGGCGTGCCTGGTGGTGTTGAGCCGGAAGAATTCGCGCCAGCCGTCCGGGAAGAGCACGGCGATGGGCAGATTCACCGCGATCCAGGTGCCCGCCGCGGCCGCGATCGTCGTCGCCGCCGCGCCGAGCGGACGCAGGGCGAGCAGTTCGATGCGCGTCGGGATCCCGCGTATCCAGTTCATCAGCGCCGAGGGGCTGTCGATATCGCGGATCCGCGGCAGACCCGAACCGTAGCCGGGCATCCGGTACATCGGGTCCGTGCGCAGGGCCAGCACGAGGATCGGGCCGAGCAGCAGCAGCGGATAGAGTTTCGCCGCGCCGCCGAGGCCGAGCAGTACCCCGGCCAGCACCGGCCGTCTGCGCGCCCAGGCGAGCAGGCCGGTCGCGGCGAGTGCGGTCGCGATGGCGTCGAAATTGGTGAAGGCGTGCACGAGGACCAGCGGTGAACAGGCGATGAGCGCGGCGTCCCAGATCCGGCGTCCGGCGAGCATGGCCGAGGCCCACACCGTGACCAGCCACGCCAGCGCCAGCCCGACGGCGATCACGTTGAAGTAGATGACCACTTGGAGCGCGCCGGGCAGCGGGGTACTGTCCCACGCCTTGGCGATCTGCATGCCGACGTACTGGTAGAGCCCCGAGAGCACCGGATACTCCATGTATCTGGTCTCGGTGCCGCCGTCGGGAGTGTCCTCGGTCCACTGTTTCTTGTAGGGGAAGGCGCCCTCGTCCAGTCGCTCCGCGCCGTAGAGCGGGACCGTGTCGGAGTAGCACATGGCGACGTACTGCCTGCCGTTGTGCCAGTCCAGGGTGGGTTTACCGTCGGGACCGTCGGTCTGCTGGATGCAGCCCGCTTTACTCGCCCAGCCGAGCGCGAGGAAGATCAGCGTGAATACGAACAGCACCCGCAACGGCGTCCAGATCCTGACCCGGCCGATGAGCGCGTGATCGCCGACCGGGCCGCCGACCACCGTCGACAGTTGCGAGGCCAGGGAATCGTTGCGGCTCGGTTTGTCCCTGTCATCCGCCGAGCGCAGGTCCGGCGCGAGCGGCGCGGGTGAAACCGAACGTGTCCCGCCGCCGGGCCCCCCGCTGGACAGCGGCGCGATCGCGCTGCTCCGCTCATCCACCACTTGCTGATCGGTCACGGTATTCGAGGGTAGTTGGCCCCGTGCGAAAGGGCCGAAGCCGACTCGTTCGTCGGCTCCGGCCCTTTCCGTGATTCGGAGGCTAGCGGCTCCTGGTCGGCACGGGTTTCGGGGATTCGTCCTCGGTGTCGCTGTTACCCGGTCTGGATCCCGTCGTGGGCTGGGCCCCACTGCTCGGTGCGACCGGCTGGCCCGGCAGCGGGCCGGGATCATCCTGTTTCGGCTGTTGCTGCTGGCTCTGCGGATTCGGCTGGACGCCCGGTACCGGAATGGTGATGCCGGGCAGGATCTCGACCTGGGTCGGCGCGACCACGACCGGCGGCACGAAGGACGGCACCGTCGTCGACGGCGGCGTGTAGGCCGCACTCCACTCCGGCACACCGGACTGGCCCTTGATCGGAGCGGGTTTGGGGAAGGACTCGTTCGAGGTGCCCGAGAGCGCCCCGTCCATGGTGGCCTTCCAGATATCCGACGGAAGGCTGGAACCGTAGATCATCGCGCCGCCGTAGTTGCGCAGCGGCGTGTTGTCGACGCTGCCGACCCAGACGGCGGTGGACAGCGACGGGGTGTACCCGACCATCCAGGCGTCCTTGTTCTCGCCGGTGTCGCCGAGCTGTGCGGTGCCGGTCTTGGAGGCCGACTCGCGTCCGCCCGCGAGCCCGTGATTGCGCGAATAGCCCGCGATGGGCTTCATCGCGGCGGTCGCGTTGTCCGCGACGGCCGCGGCGACCCGCTGCTCACCGGCCACGTCGCCACGGTCGAAGAGGACCTGGCCGTCGGCGGTCACCACCTTCTGCACGAAATGGGGTGCGTGGTACATGCCGGACGCCGCCAGAGTGGCGTACGCCGAGGCCATGTCGAGCGGCCTGGCCTGGTACTGGCCGAGCACGATGCCGTTGTTCGGTCCGGAACCGTCGGGTTCGGTGAGGGTCTTGCCGACGCCGGGAAGAGTCTCCGGGATTCCGAGCTTGTGGCCCATGTCGGCGATTTTCTGCGGACCGTTGCCCATATCGATCTGCATCCGGTAGAAGCTGGTGTTCAGCGACCGCTTCAGCGCCTCGGCGATGGTGCAGGTGCCGCACTGTTCGCCCTCGACATTGGTGATCTTGATGCCGTTGACCGTGACCGGCGAGCTGTCGTACATCTGCGACAACGGAACGCCCTGCTCCAGATTCGCCGCGAGACCGATCACCTTGAACGACGATCCGGTCTGCAATGCGGCATTGGCGAAGTCGTAGCCCTGGCCGTCGTTGCCCCCGTAGTAGGCGCGCACGGCGCCCGTCTTCGGATCGATCGACACCGCCGCGGCGCGCAGCTGCTCCGGCTCGCCCTCCATGGTCGAGGTCGCCGCGTCGACGGCGGCCTGCTGGGCCTTGGGGTCGATGGTGGTGGTGATCTGCAAGCCCTCGGTATTGAGCGCCTTCTCGCTGATACCCGCGGCGGCGAGTTCCTCGAGCACCTGGTTCTTGATCAGGCCCTCGGGGCCGGAGTCGAGGGTTTTGTCCTGGGTGGCGGTGACCGGAAGTACAGCCGGGTACTGCATGCTCTGCCGCTCGGCGGCCGCCAGATTGCCGCCGTCGACCATGCCGTCGAGCACATAGCTCCAGCGCGTCTTGGCGCCTTCCGGGTTCTTCTCCGGGTCCAGCAGCGACGGCAGCTGAATGGTCGCGGCGAGGACGGCGCCCTCGGCCGGGTTCAATTCCTGCACCGGCTTACCGAAGTAGGCCTTGGCCGCCGCGTCGATACCGTAGGCGCCGCGACCGAAATAGATCGTGTTGAGGTAGGCCGTCAGGATCTCGTCCTTGCTCCACTGCCTGGCCATCTTCGCCGAGACGACCAACTCGTGCAGTTTTCGGCTGAGCGAGCGCTCATCGCCGACCAGCGCGTTCTTCACGTACTGCTGGGTGATGGTCGAACCACCGCCCGCGCTCTCCTTGCCGAGCAGGTTGTCGCGCGCGGCGCGGGCGAAGCCGGTGGCCGAGAAGCCGGGGTTGGTGTAGAAATCACGGTCCTCGGCGGCGATCACCGCGTTGCGCACATGCGGCGGGATCTGCTCGATGGTGACGTCGGTGCGGTTGCCCTGCGGCGGCACCACCTTGCTGAGCACGGTCGAGCCGTCGCTGGCGTAGATCAGCGCGACCTGGTTGGTCTTCAGATCGCCGGGTTTCGGTACCGAGACCGTGGTGTAGGCGACGATCGCGACCGTGCTCACCGACAGGATGACGACCGCCATCAGCGCGTAGATGGTGCGGCGAATCGTCTTCCACGGGATCTTGCGTTTCTGTCCGGGAGCACGGCCGTCGGGACCGTCGGTGCCGTCACCGCCGCCGCCGCGCCGAGGCGGCGGACCCGAAGGCGGTCCGCCCGCGGTCGCGCGCCGTTCTCCGGTGGTGCCGCCGGTGCCGTTGGGCCGCCTCGCGCCGGGACGGCCGTCGACGACGGGCCTGGAGCCGGTGGCGGGACGAGCGCCGGGGGCGGGGCGCTCGGCGGAGGTCGGCCGGGGACCGGTGACCGGTCCGCCGCGCCGCTCGCGTTCGGCAACCGCTTCGCTCAGCGACGCGGGCCGAGGACCACCCTGACGGGGGCTCGCGGGGTCGCCGGGGCGCTGGGCGCGTCCCGGCGCGGGCTGACCGGGCCGGACGATCTTCTGGGTCGCCTGCGGATTGCCCTGACCGGGTTGCGGCCGGGGCTGGGGCCGCTGGTTCGGCGGCGGAACCGGCCGCTGCGGGGGCTGCTGACCACGGG
>NZ_JAFMPL010000188.1:0-6773 GCF_019038455.1 Nocardia noduli | reverse complement strand
CACTCCCACCCCACGACGCGAGTCTTACGAGCGCCCCGTTCGCGGCCCGTCTCGCGTCCGAGCGGTCGAAGCGCATGCGACGAAGTCGCCAGTCTCGACCGCTCGGACGCGAGACAAAGGGGGCCGCGAACCCGCGGCCCCCGGCCGCCAAATCTCAGAAAGCTCGGCAGGACCTGATGTCGGTGGCCAGGATCGCTTTCGCCCCCAGGTCGGCGAGCTGGTCCATCACATCGTTGCCCTGTTTGCGCGGTACGAGGGCGCGCACAGCCACCCAGGTGTCGTCGGCCAGTGGCGAGACCGTGGGCGATTCCAGTCCCGGCGTGATCCGTACCGCTTCGTCGAGCAGGTTTCTCGGGCAGTCGTAGTCCAGCATCAGGTATTGCTGGGCGAAGACGACGCCTTGGATGCGGGCGACGAGTTGGTTGCGGGCGCGGTCCTGGTGGTCGGAGCCTTCGCGTTCGACGAGGACGCCTTCGGAGTCGCACAGGACCTCGCCGAAGGCGACGAGGTTGTGTTGGCGCAGGGTGCGGCCCGAGCCGACGACGTCGGCGATGGCGTCGGCGACGCCGAGCTGGATGGAGATCTCGACCGCGCCGTCGAGGCGGATCACCTCGGCGCGGATTCCTCGGCGTTGCAGGTCGGCGCGGACGAGGTTGGGGTAGGAGGTGGCGATCCTTTTGCCGTGGAGGTCTTCGACCTTCCATTCGGTGTCGGCGGGGGCGGCGTAGCGGAAGGTGGAGCGGCCGAAGCCGAGTGACAGCCGTTCCTGGACCGGTGCGCCGGAGTCGAGGGCGAGGTCTCGGCCGGTGATTCCGAGGTCGAGTTCGCCCGAGCCGACGTAGATGGCGATGTCCTTGGGGCGGAGGAAGAAGAATTCGACCTGGTTGGAGGGGTCGAGGACGGTGAGGTCGCGCGAATCGGTGCGCCTGCGGTAGCCGGCTTCGGTGAGGATGGAGGTGGCGGCTTCGGAGAGCGAGCCTTTATTGGGGACTGCGACGCGCAGCATGGGAAGAGTGTCCTTTCGGGTGACGGTGTGAGCGGCGTCTCGCCTCGGCGTAGGCCGGGGCCGTCACAGATGTCGGTACACGTCTTCGAGCTTCAGTCCGCGGCCGACCATCAGCACCTGGACCCAATACAGCAGTTGCGAGATCTCCTCGGCGAGTGATTCATCGCTTTCGTGCTCGGCGGCCAGCCACACTTCACCGGCCTCTTCGAGCACCTTCTTACCCTGCGTATGGACGCCGGCGTCCAGTGCGGCCACGGTGCCTGACCCCTCGGGGCGGGTGACGGCACGGTCCTGCAGCTCGGCGAACAGGGTTTCGAAGTTCTTCACGGGTGACCATTCTTTCAGACCCCCGCACACTCCCCGCACACCGCACCACCCGCCACGCGCCACATGAGCGCCACGGTCACCCTCGACGCCCGGGGCACGCGCCCCCTCCGACACCCGACCGGTCGAGCCCCACCCACGACAGGCGCGAGTCTCGAGAGCGGCCCGTTCGCCGCCCGTCCCGCACCCAAGCAGTCGAAACACACCCACCGCAGGCACAAGTCTCACGAGCGCCCCGCTCGCAGTCCGTCCCACGCCCGACCAGTCGAAACACACCCACCACGGCGCGAGTCTTACGAGCGCCCCGTTCGCGGCCCGTCTCGCGTCCGAGCGGTCGAAGCGCATGCGACGAAGTCGCCAGTCTCGACCGCTCGGACGCGAGACAAAGGGGGCCGCGAACACGCGGCCCCCGGGCCGCAATCAATCCAGCAGTGCCTCGAGATCGGCGACGGCGGTGCGCAGATGCCCGGCGAAGGCGTGCATCTGGTCGGCGACGGACTGCGGGGTGGCCAGGTACAGGTTCCAGCGGTCCGGCAGCAGGACGTAGGCGATGCCGATGCATGTCGGGCTGGTCGAGCCGAAACCGAAGTATTCGATGTTGACCGAGGGTGCCGAGCTGGTGCTCAGGTAGTCGTCGCGCATGATCACCCAGCCGGGGCTGTCGTAGAGCGCGATGGGCTCGGTCACTCCGAGTTCTTCGCCTCGGCGACGCTGGATCCACTGGAGTTCCCACAGATGTTGTTCCGGGGCGTCACCGGACTGGCATTGCCGCGCGCGCTCGACGTGCGCGTTGGCCGCTGTCCTCGCGGCCTCGAGTTTCGTCGCCGTGTCGAGCGCGGGGTTTTCCACGGCGTCGACGAAGGCGATGATCTCGGGGGTCACCACGCGCATGGCCTCGGTGCGGCCGTTGCGGTACTGCCTGGTGGCGATGGATTCGTAGGTGGCGCCGGTGATGCCCTTGCTGCGGCGGTGCGCGAGCTGGTAGCTCAGTTGTGCGAAGGCGTCGGGGGAGATCTTCAGCTGCTTGGCCCGTGCCGTGCCGAAATTCTCGAACGACACCGTGGTGGTGGCGTTGTCGGCGGCGTACTGCGCGAAGTCGGCTCCCGCCGCGTCGATATCGGCGCGCAACGCGTCGTCGAGTACGAACTCGATCGGCGCGATGGGTGGCGTGCCCTGTTTCTGCGCGCCCGAGTGCGCGGCGTGGTCGGCGGCCGAGGTCTCGAGCAGGGTGTCGACGAAGGACAGGATGGTGGTGCCGTCCAGTCCGCAGTGTTCGATGTTGATGCCCGCCCGGCCGTCGTCGAACACCAGGAACGAGACGGATTTGTCGAACCAGCGGTTGGCGCTGTCACCGTGCAGCAGTTGATCGCAGGCGTGCAGGGTGTCGGTGGGGGTGAGGTCTTCCAGGCAGAGGCAGAACAGCGCGGTTTCGAGGGTGTCGAGCGCGTCGACGTTGGCGGGCACCGCCCGCAGCGCCGCCCGGCTCGCGGCCCATTCGGCCCGTGCCTTGGTGGTCAGGTGTCCGACCCCGGCGTCGGTGCGTGTCGCGCCCGCCTCGCGGACCGCGCGCAGGCCGTCGACGAGATCCTCCAGCGCGTAGGGCGCGCCCTCGGGTCCGATCACATCCATGCGGAAGACGTTGCCGCGGAACAACACCGCGATGTGACGCGCGGTGGACGGGCCGGGCGAGTCCTCGCTGTAGGGCACCCGGACGCTGTCCTGCGTCTCCCCCGGAATCCGGGTCTCGGAGAACAGGTACTTGTTCTGCCACATCGACAACTGCTGGCCGCGCTGGGTGACCGGCGGGATGGATTCCTCGTCGAGCGCGAGTTTGTAGTCGACGGCGGCCGAGACGATGGCGGCGGCGCGTTCCAGCTGGGTCGCGCCGGTGGACGCCGCGAGCACGGTGTCGTCGCGGAACAGGAAGAAGAAGTTGGCGTTCAGGGCGATCCGGTCGCGCCTGCCCAGATACCGGGACGGCCAGAATCGGTCGAGCCAGCTGCCGACGCCGGGGGTGGCGTCGTATTCCCGCAGTTCCGCGTGCAGGGTGCGGGCGGGGCTGTCCGCGCGCAGCAGGTCGTCGACCGCCGCGCGGGTGGTGGCCAATTCGTCGTCGTTCAGCAGCGGGGCGCACCACTGCAGGAAGCGTTCGGCGCTGTCCTCCAGGGTGGGCAGGGGTACCCGGGGCAGTTGGTCTTCGGCGGCGAAAGTGCGGTCACTCAAGTCGGATTCCTCGGGGACGTGGGATGGGTTCGGAGAGACTGCGGTGGGTCGGCGGCCGTGTGCACGGCACACCGATTCCACTACAGATCCTCGGCGTATGGCCGAAGTTTGGGAAGGGGTGCGGCGCGTGTCGTCCGCCGCAGCCCTGCGGCCTGTCGCCGTGCGGATCCGCTCAGGCGTCCTCGTGCGCGCCAACGAGCGGGCGTGAGATGTGCAGACCGGCGTAGAGCCAGCCCTCCGATTCTCTTCCCGCGGTGTCGATTCCCCGGTCCGCCAGCGTGTCCAGAACCTGATCGCGTTCGTCCGCCGAGGCGAATCGACGTTGTTCGAACAGGCCGGGCACCTGTTCGGTGCGGTAGCCGAGCGCGGCGAGTTCCTCGGCGATCGGCGCGAAATCGAACATCCGCAGGACGAAATGCGCCATCCACGGCCTGCGGTGCGGATGCGCGGTGGCGATCCGCGCGAGGGTTTTCTCGGTGACGTAGCCGATGCATCCGGTGGAGACGACGATATCGGCCGAGGCGAGAACCTCGCGTTGTTCGTCGGTCGGTTCGGCGGCCTCGAGGTCGGCGTGCACCGTGTCGTGCAGGAATCCCGCTTCGCGGGCGTAGGCCAGTGCGGGCAGCGCGGCGTCCATTCCGAGGAATCGGAGATCGGCGTACCCGGCCGCGCCCGCCAGTCGGGCGCTGTCCTCGGCGATCAAGGCGTCGCGGTCGGATTCCGAAGCGTCACGGTAGTGTTCGGCCAGTTGGTCGATACTCGCGCCGAGACGTAACAGCGCCGCGTTGACGCCGTAGGAGCAGCCGATGTCGAGCACGGTCGGTGCCCGGCCGCGCGCCGACGCGCGATATTCGCGAATCTGCTGTTCGAAGAAGGGTTTTGCCAGTTCCGGTATCCGGTAGTTCAATTCGGACATTCGGGCGTAGTACTCGCGGGGATCGTCTCGGTCGTAGATGTGGTCGAAGGAGGCTTTTCCGGTCGTATGTAACGGCACTGGCACGCGTGTGGTCCTCTCGGTCGAGCGCGATGATCGGCTAGTCGAGTAGCCGATCGCCGCGGACAGCGTCGGCCGCGGCTAGGTGGTCGGGTAGCACCCGGCCGAACAATTGGCGGGTGCGTTCGACGGTGCCGATGACACCGGGCCGGTCGGTATAGGCGAAGATCGCCGAATGTCGTTGGTCGCCACCGGTTACCGGGGACACACGGTGCAGGGAGAATCGTCCGCGGAACAGTTGCAGATCGCCGGGACGCAGGTCGAGACTTCGAATGAGCCGCTGCCCCGAACCGGTCAGGACATCGCGTACGTCGTCGAGGTTCTCGGCGTGCGGCGAGCGGATATTCGGGCAGTACTCGAAGACTCCGCCGGATTCGGCGGGTCGGGTGAGCATGCTGACGGTGAATTCGTTGGTGTCGAAATGCCAGGGATGCGACATTCCCGGCGCGACCACGTTCAGGCACAGTCCGGCGAGCGGATCGGCGAATTCGTACAGTTCGGCGAGGCCGAAGCAGTCGGCGACGAAGCGCTGGAATTCGGGGCTGGTGTAGAGCCGGTGGATCAGTGCGTCGGCGGGGATGCGGTCGCGGGGAACGAAGGCATTGCCTCGTTCCAGCACGATCCGGCCCGGATGTCGCTGCGGCAGTTTCGAATCCAGCGGGATGTTGTAGGCGTTGACCCGCTCGACCTCGTAGTAGGCGTGCGGCGCGATGGCCTCACCCTGCTCACGCAGGACCTCGATCAGCGCGGGCCGGATGAATTCGCGCAACACCGTGCAACCGGATTCGTCCAGTTCCGCCCGCGCGAGCGCCACGGCCTCGCGTCGGCGCGCCGATTCCGAATCGGTGAGGGGATACCGTGCGACATCGATGATCTCGTCGAGAACCCCCGTCGTTGCCATAGCGTTATTTTGTCCGAGACCGCGTCGACACGCCCGGGATTCGAGAAAAGTAGCCGGTGACTACAGTCACAGATAAAATCCGCCGCCACTCATGTTGCGGCACAGTAACTCTCGGCGCGCGCCAGCGTGAAGATCCGCGGCGACGCGGTCAGATCCTGGCGTGCAGAGCGTGTTTCAGATCGGAGAGCGACAGCCCGGTCAGCGACTCGCGGAAGACCCGGCCCGGCGCGGGCGGCACGGCGATCTCGCAGGGGACCACGATGACCGCGCATCCGGCCGCCTGCGCCGCCATGGCGCCGGTCGGCGAATCCTCCACCGCGACGCATTCTTTCGGATCGACGCCGAGCAGTTCGGCGGCGCGCAGGTACACGTCGGGTTCCGGTTTGCCCTCGGGGACCTCGTCACCGCAGACGGAGACGTCGAAGTAGTCGCGGCCGAGCGTGTCGAGACCGAATTCCGTGAGCGACCGCTTGGTATTGGTGACCAGCGCCGAGGACAGGCCGGAGGTGCGCACGAGCGAGAGCGCGTCCTTGGCGCCTGGACGCCACGGGATCGGCCCGGTCATCAACTCGGTGACGCGGACCTCGAGGAAGCGGCCCGCCGCGAGGATCGCCTCGGCGGTCGGTTCGACGCCGAGGCCGGTGAAGAGTAAACGCAACGCGTTCGGACCCGACGCGCCGATGAGCGCGTGGCGGAGTTCGTCGGTCATGACGCCGCCGAGTTCGACCGCGAGCTCACGGACGCCGATATCCCACAACTTCTCCGAATCCAGCAGCGTCCCGTCCATATCCCACAGAACCGCGGCGAGTCGCGCTGTCACCGGTGTGCTTCTCCTTCGATACCCGATCCGGGCAGGCGGCAGCCGAACCCGGGCAACGATCGCGAAGACGCTCGTACCAGCGGCGATCCGTTCCCCGACCAGCCTAACCGGCCGACCGACCCGGCGACGACCACCGGGCGGGCTCGCGAGATGTGGGCGCCGTCACCTGCTCAGGTGCTCGACGCGGAAATCAGCAGGCGGCCACCCTCGGAGGACACCCGGAACCATCGGCTCTCCGTCGACGTGCTGCCGTCGGTCTTGACGTAGCTGAGCGAGGCCGTCGCGCCCTCGCCGCCGTCCGGGGTGACGCTGTTGACCCGCACCGACCGGATCGACGACCAGAAGGAGGAATAGGCGTTGTAACCGCCGGTCTGGGATTGATACGACGGGCTCAACTGCGCCCATGCCCCCGAGATGTTGCCGGGCAACATGCCGTAGTACCCCTGGATGAACGCCGCGACCTTGTCCGGGGTCGGCGGACCGCTCGGCGTGGTGGGGGCAGGCG
>NZ_JAFMPL010000187.1:0-7109 GCF_019038455.1 Nocardia noduli | reverse complement strand
GGTACGGGGGCGGTGGCGGTCGCGGGTACGGGGACGGTGTCCCGGGTTCTCACGTGCCGGGCCGTCACGTGCGAGGCCGAACGACAACAAGGGGGTAGCGCGATGGCGGGCGAGAACACGTCGACCGAGCCGGGACGGCTGATCAGGGCGGCGGGCGATCGGGCATTCCTGGTGACCGCGTCGCCCCCCGCTGTCGCCGCGGAACTGCGCGCTGTCGAGGGGGTGCGGGATGTGCTGCCCGCGGCGGAAACCGTGCTGGTGACCCTCGATTCGGTCGGTGACGCGCACCGGGTCCGTGCCCGACTCGAACAGATCCTGCGGGAGCGCTCCCCTGAAAACTCACGGTCCGCCGCGTCTTTCGAATCCGACGCCGAACCCGTCCGCATCGAAGTCGAATACGACGGCGCGGACCTGACGGAGGTGGCTCGCCTGCTGGACATGAGCGTGTCCGAGGTGATCGCCGCGCATACCGGGACGGTGTGGCATTGCGGATTCATCGGTTTCGCACCGGGTTTCGGCTATCTAAGCGCGCCGGACGGACGTCTGGACGTTCCGCGCCTGGCACAGGCCCGCACCGTGATTCCGGCGGGCGCGGTGGCACTGGCGGGCGGGTATTCGGCCGTGTATCCGCGTGCGACACCGGGAGGTTGGCGACTCATCGGTCGCACCGCGACGCCGATGTGGGATATCGATCGCGATCCGCCCGCGCTGATCCGCGCGGGCACCTCGGTGCGTTTCGTGGCGGCGGGGCGATGATCGTCGTCGAACAGGTCGGACCGTTGGCCACCATCCAGGATCTCGGCAGGCCCGGCTGGTTCGGTTCCGGTGTCGGGCCGTCGGGCGCGGCCGATCGGGCCTCGTCCGCACTCGCCAACCGCCTGGTCGGCAATCCCGAATCCGCCGCGCTACTCGAGGTTCTGGTCGGCGGCGTGGTGCTGCGCGCCGATCGCCACCACACCCTCGCGGTGACCGGCGCACCCGCGCCCGCCACGGTCGACGGCACCCCGGTCGGACCCGCAAGCGTGCTCGAACTCGAAGCGGGACAGACCCTTCGGCTCGGTATGGCGCAACGGGGACTGCGCAGCTACATCGCCGTGCGCGGCGGTATCGATATCGGGCCGGTGCTCGGCTCGCGCAGTCTCGACACCATGTCGGGTATCGGCCCGCCGCCGGTGCGAGCCGGTGACCTGCTGCCCGTCGGCCCCGCGCCACGCACCTATCCGATCGTCGACCTCGCCCCGGTGGCGCAACCGGAAGCGGGCACCCTCACCGTGCACGCCATGCTCGGCCCCCGCGACGACTGGTTCGTCGAACCGAACGCGCTGTTCGAGGGCGAATGGTCGGTCTCCCCCGATGCCGACCGCGTCGGCGTCCGGCTCGAACGCCGTACCGGTCCGCCGCTGCGTCGCCGGAGCGAGGACGAATTGCGCACCGAGGGTGTGGCACTGGGCTCGATCCAGGTTCCGCCGAGCGGGAATCCGGTGATCTTTCTCGCCGATCATCCGATCACCGGTGGCTATCCGGTGATCGCGGTGGTGCTCGACGCCGAGGTCGATCTGTTGGCGCAGGCCCGTCCCGGGCAGGCGCTGCGCTTGCGCCCGCCTCCTCGCTAGGGTCCGATCGCTACTCCGTCATCGAGGCGAATCCAGCTTCGCCCGCATGAGATACACGTTGTAGCTGTCCCACGCCGACACCGTGAAATACAGGTCGGTATCGGTCGACCACGGATGGATGAAGCCGCCGTAGGCCTTCGGGTAGTCCAGGGTGGAGGCCACCGGGACGGAATCGCTCCACACGCCCTGCGGTGTCGCGGCCTGTCGCAGCACGATCGAGGCCTTCAACGGATCGAGATACATCATCTGCCAGCGGTCGGCCGTCGCGTCGTACCGCACGGACAGTTCGCTGGCGATGCCTCGGAACAGCGGCGTCGCCTGGTTCTCGGCCGCGGGCGCCCAGCTGCCGTCGACCCAGTACTGGTAGGCGGATTTGTTGAGCACTTCGTCCTTGTCCACCCTGGCCAGCCCGGTGACGCCGAGCCTGCCGTTGGGGGTGCCGAACATGTACACGTGCTCCCCGTGCGGGACCATCGCGGCCACCTGGAAACGGCCGAACCCGAAGATGTTGTCCCACCTGGCGTGCTGATCCTTGGTCCAGGTGCTGCCGCCGTCGTCGGAGTAGGCGATGCCGCCGAAGTTGGTCGACCACATGCCGGGGGTCCGGCTCCAGTGGTTGATCGACATATAACTCAGGTATTGCCGTTTCCCGATGGCGAAACCCGAGGTCGGGATGACGGTGGTCTCCCAGTTCTTGATCTTGCGGCTGGACAGGAATTCCGCGGCGTGACAACGGCTGTCCTGGACCATGGTGTCGATGACGAGGCCGTCGGACAGATCACGATCGGTGCTGAAACCGAGCACATTGCTGCGCCAGTCCGGTCCGCCGAAGCGGCCGTACTGCCAGCCGTCGCCGAAGGTGTCGCCGAAGGCCATCGCGATCTTGCCCGGTTCGGTCTCCCACATCAGCCCGAGATCGGTGCCGTCCACCTGCCAGCGCATATCGGTGCGGTTGATCGATCCGTGCCCGGTCACCTGGCCGATCATGTCGACCGCGCCGAGCCGGGGTGTGCCGAGGGGCCGGGCGACCGGACCCGGTTCCACCGGATGCACGACGTGCGGCGGCGCGGGTTGCGGAGTGTCGCCCTCGCCCCCCGGTACCGGAATCGGAATGGGTTCGATCTCGGGCCGCAGTTCGATCCTCGGCAGCTCGAGTGCGGCCGACCCGGATCCGGATCCCGACGCGGAACCGGAATTCGAGCCCGACCCTGACCCGGTATCGGGCGCGGTGGACTCCGACTCGTGCGACTCCTCGACCGGTTTCGGCGTGTCCCGTACATCCGGGCACGGGTTTCGGCAGGGATCGGTGGGCAGCGGCTCGGCGACGATACGGGTGTTGTCCTGGGGCGGATCGGGCACCGTGACCGGGGTGATCTCGGGCACGGGAACCCAGATGTCGATCACCGGCGGGATATCGATCGCCGGCGGGGGCGGCAGGCTCGGATCCGGTTGGCGCGCCAGCGGATCGAAGCCGACCTCGCCGCAGACATTCGTCGGCGGCGGCAGCCACGGCGCAGGCGCGGCGGACGCGGAGGGCACGAAGGGCGCGGGCAGCGAGAGTGCCCCGAGTAGCGCGACACCGAACAGCGCGGGTGCCTCCAGCTTCCCCGGCAGCAGGCCCATATGTATCGACTCCCCGTTGGTTCGGATCGAAGCAAGATCAACCTACCGGATCGGACTCCGTCGGGCCGGGTACCGGACCCATGCGCCGACCACTGATCACACGGAACCGGATGCGGCCCACTCGCGTCCAATCAGATATGAACGAGATCGAGTACGTGTTCGGCACGGGCGACGGCACGGTCCACGTCTGGGCTTCCCAGGCCGACCTGGATCTGGCGCGGACCGGCACCACCGACGCGGTCCAACTGGATTTCGACGGTGACGGTCTCGCCGACGACGCCCTCTGGGATTCCGCGGGTACCGGGTCAGCCGATATCGCGGCACTGGACCTGGACGACGACGGCGTGCTCGACCACTTCTATACCGACCCGACCGAACTGGGCATCTGGGATCACCGGATCACCGGTTCCGCCGAGGACGCCGAGCAGGAGCCATTGGACTGGATCCTGCGCACGGGTCCGTTTCCGGACACGAGTCCCGAATCGAACAATGTGGTCGCCGAGGGCCTTTCCGCGGCACTCGCGGAATACCCTGTCGCACCGTTCGAAACAACAGTGCGGGATATCGATGTAGTCCCCGACGATGTACCCGAACTGCTCGAACACACCGTCACGGTGTGCTCGGATCGGCGGGGCCGCATAGTCGAGGGGCCTACCGAACCCGGCGTCGGCACTGCCGACGGCGCCGATCCGTCTCCCTCCGACTCCCCCTAGCCGACCGCCGCAGGCGGGCGCCGATCCGCGGCACGGCCTCGCCGCAGCACGAGCAGGACGGCCACGATCCCGCAGCAGTAGATGACCGCGCCCGCGATGACGAGGGGCAGCGAACGCCCGTCGGGCGGGATGACGAGCGCGGCCGTCGCGAGGGCGAGCACGAAGGCGATATTGAAAACCGTGTCCTGGAGTGCGAATACCTGGCCGCGTCGGGCGTCATCGATATCGATCTGCATGGTGGCGTCTCCGGTCAGCTTGATCGTCTGCCCGGCCAAGCCGAACAGGAACGCGCCGAGCAGGAGCATCTGGTGCGCTCGATCGGCCGCGGCGCCGGTCTCGGCCACCGCGATCGGGGTCACCAGCGTCACCTGAACGACCGCCGCGGTGCACAGACCGATGATCACCGTGCGCGGGCGTCCCCAGCGCGGGATCAGCAGCGGCGCGATTCCGGCCGCGACCAGCATGCCCGCGGCGGTCGCGGCGATGGCGACGCCGAATCCGATCAGGCCGGAACCGAGTTCCGAGCCCTGGTCGGCGGGCTGGCGCAACACGAGCACCATGAGCAGGGTGTTGACACCGAACACGATCCGATGGGTGCCGATGCCGAGCATCGCGGTGCTCACCTGCGCGGATTGCCACACGGCTCGCGCGCCGGTGCGCAGTCCGGTGGCGATCGCGTGGATCGCGCTCGCCGCCCCCGCCGCGCCCGGTTCCGGCCCGAGCGTGTGCGGCCGGAATCGGGCCGCGATCACGGCGCTGACGATCGATCCGGTGCCGCTGGCCGCCACCGCGACCGCGGCGCCGGTGTCACCGGGCCCGATCAGCCCGATGATCGCCACCGCCGCCGCGGCGCCGATCCCGGCGCACGCGGAAGCCGCCGTCGCGAGTACCGAATTCATCGGTACCAGCCATTCCTGCGCGAGCACCCTCGGCAGAGCCGCGGAGACCCCCGCCATCACGAACCGGCTCACCCCGACCACCGCGAGCGCGAGCAGTAGTAGCGGCGTCTCCCCGGCTCCGGCGAACAGCGCGCCCGCGGCGACAGCGATGAGCACGGCACGCAACACCGCGGCCACGAGCAGGACGGCACGCCGGTCCCAGCGGTCGAGCAGGGCGCCCGCGTACGGTCCGATCAGGGAATACGGCAGCAGCAGGACGGCGAAACCCGCCGCGATGGCGAGCGGGTCGGTTTCGCGTTCCGGGTTGAACAGGATCGCGCCCGACAGCGCGGCCTGGAACATTCCGTCGCCGAACTGTCCGGAGAAACGGATGATCGCCAGTCGCGCGACGGCCGGATTGTTCCGCACCGCCGTGCGCCACGCCGTCCAGCGCGGTGGCGGCGGCTCGCCGGCCGGTAGCGGGCTTTCGGGGCGAGCGGTTGGCACCCTGCCGATTGTGCCCTCCCGCTCACCCCGCTCGGTCACGCGGGATGTGAGGAATCGAGTGTCTGCACCAGGGCGCTGATGGTTTGCCGCATATCGGGCGCCATCGGCAGCCTGTCCAGCGCGGACGCGTCGATCCACGCGTAGGCATCGTGTTCGCCGGGCGCCACCGAGACCTTCCCCGGGTAGGCCTCGACGACGAAGTTGAACTTGCGCACCCTGGCCTTGGTGCGGGTGGCGTAGTCGATGGCACCGAGGAATTCGGTGATGTCGCGCACGCGCAGCCCGGTCTCCTCGAACAGTTCGCGTGCGACGCATTCGGCGAAGGTCTCCCCCGATTCGACGCCGCCGCCGGGCAGTTCGTACATCCCGCCGTGGTAGTCGTTGGGCACCCGGCGGACTACCAGGAGTTTGCCGTCACGGAAGACCGCCACACCGACGACGAAATCGCCGATGTCGTCAGCGCGCGCGGCCGCGCGGAGTTCGTGCTCGATGCCGTTGAGTTGCTCGAATCGCATCTGCCTGTCACCTCCGGTTTGCGTTGTGCCGCATCACCTTACGTATCCGGCCTCGTCCTGTTCGCCAGTCTTGTTCGCGGTACCCTACTCGGCCCCGCGGCGGGTCCGCCTACCGGCGGTTGGTGCTCGCCATCCGTTCACCCGCTGGTCGCTCGCGTAAAATGCCGAGTGCACGACAATTTACTAGGAATTCGGAGTACCGCGTCGGATGTACTCCTACCCTGAAAGGCGATCGGTGCACGGTCCCGAGAGGAGGGCCTCGATGTCCACACTCACGACACCACACATCGATGTCCATCGCGGCGGAGACCGCATGAAGACACGAGTTTCCTGGCTGGATTCGAAGCATTCGTTCTCCTTCGGAGAACACTACGACCCGGACAACACCCACCACGGCCTGCTGCTGGTGAACAACGAGGACGTCGTGCTGCCCGGTCAGGGCTTCGACACCCACCCGCACCGGGATATGGAGATCGTGACCTGGGTGCTCGGCGGCAGCCTCGTGCACCAGGATTCGCTCGGCCACAACGGTGTCATCTATCCCGGCCTCGCCCAGCGGATGAGCGCGGGCACCGGGATTCTGCATTCGGAGAAGAACGACTCGTGGCGCCTCGACGGCACGGCCGAACACGACGAGCCGGTGCATTTCGTCCAGATGTGGGTGGTTCCGGACGAACCCGGCATCGAACCCGGATATCAGCAGCTGGAGATCGACGGCGAGTTGTCCTCCGGTGCGCTGGTGACGGTCGCCTCCGGTCTGCCGCGGTATCGCGATCGCACCGCCATCGCCATCGGGAGCAGCCACTCGGCGTTGCATGTGGCGCGGATGTCCGGTGATCAGGAGCGGGCCGTCGACCTGCCGGACGCGCCGTACGCGCACGTCTACGTCGCCCGCGGCGAGGTGGAGATGGAAGGCGTGGGAACCCTCTACGAGGGTGACGCGGTCCGTCTGACCAGGACCGGCGGACAGCGGGTGACGGCGAACGGACCGGCCGAGATCCTGGTGTGGGAGATGCACGCGCGGCTCGGTGGCGCCTGATCGGCGGGGCCCGCCACGCCGACGGTGTCGCGCGGCACGGCGCGGTGCACTGTTCGTCCCATTAACATCCTGACCCAGGGGGCACGATCAGTAGGCAGTGAGCCGCGTGAGCGCGCCCGACCGGACCGTGCCTCCGCCGAGGTGGGGCCGAGCAACCGCTGACAGCCGCTGCGCCGACGGAGAGGAAGTCCATGTCGCAATACCCGCCCCCGGGTCAGTAC
>NZ_JAFMPL010000186.1:0-7318 GCF_019038455.1 Nocardia noduli | reverse complement strand
CTTCCTCACGATGTCTTCCGCGGAATGCCGCTTGCGTCCTGCCATGTCCTCAGTGTCCCTTCTCGGCCCTCACCAGGCCAAACAAGGACTCTAATACCGGGCGGTCCCATCTACGGGGTACGGCCCACTGGCGCTCAACGGTTCAGCGATAAGCGGGGATCTGTCGCACCCGGATCTTCCTTGTCACGGTGTCATGAATCTGAAAAGCATCGGCAACTTCGGCTCGCAGCTCGAATTCAACACCGATTTCGACACGAGCAGCCAATGCATCCGAGGAGGTGTGCATCGCCTGACGCTTATAAGTCGAGACGAGATGTTGTACGAGTGGCTAGCACCTGGCAGCAGTCGTATCGACTCGGGCCGCCTCTATCGTTCATGAGCAATATCTGACCTTCACCCGGGACCGCAGGCCCTACACCGGCAGCCGCGAAGACGATGACCTCAAGTCTGCCAGCGCAGCAGGTGCGACTTGTATTTTCGGCGGACAAACCGCAGTATCGAATGAGGTGTGACGTCAGCATGTTGTGAGAGGGGGACCCGCCTGAACATTCACGGTCTGTTTGGGTCGAAAATTGCCTCGTCTGCCTTGAGATTTGCCCCGCCAGCGCCGTGCTCGACGAGGAAGTCGAGCACGTTCAAACAGCGTTCCTTGACATCGACCGGTGAGCCGGTGCTGTAGATCGCGAGTACGATGTCGGTTACCTTATGCGCTTCGGATGCAGCGTGTGTGCTTATGTCGCCCGCACTGGGACCCCATTTGGTGATCCACTGCTCACACATCGCCAGTACGCAGTCCGGAAGTTCCCCAAGGCGCCGACTGAGCGCCTCCAAGACCATCGCCGGGGTCTCAGCGAACATTCTGGTACCAGAGATCTTTTCGAGCAGAGCAGCGTACTCGAGGAGCTGACCGTTCATGTACCGCACTACCCACGTGGTCTGTTCACGGACCTTGTCCGACTCATCGTTCATCAACTCCAGCAGCAACGTGTTCCCCGGAGTCGACCCCTCGGTGTCGCCGCGTATAGGCAGCTGGCTCACCAGTTGCGTCAAATAATCAGCGACGCCGATGCGGTCGTCGACCTCATCGAGAAATCGTTGCAAAATGGGTTGGCCGAATCCGGGCAACTCAACATCGTTGACCGCGAACAGTGTGGCCATTCGGGGTGCGAGGGACCGGGCCGGACCTGGTGGCGCGGCCGCGAGTGCGTGCAGCAGCTTTGCTGATACTTCCGGGTGTGTGTCCTTCAACTGCCACAAGAGCTGGGCAAGACCTGGGGCTTCGAGCCCGGCCGACGTTGAAGCGGTGAGCCATTGGTCAGCGAGCCTGGCTGTTAATTCAGCATCAGTGAACCATGCGCTTACCAAGGCTTGGGGCAAAAATACTCGTACCGACTCAGAGGGGTCCGTAGCGACCTTTTCGAGCAGCGGGCGCAGAAGCGCGAGTCTCTGGGGCCGCGTTGGCAGTGGAACAAGCAGCGAAGCAGCCGTATTGACTGCGACACCTCGGGGTTGACTCAGCCCCAGCCCCACGGGTGTGCCACCTTCGTCGTGCACCACTGGATTGCGATCAATGTCACAGATGCGGCTCGGTATAACGACGATGTCATCGGGGAGGTCGGATTGGTCCGCAAGTCGATGGATACAACGGGCTATGGCCATGTCGACGTCAGGATCGTGCGGCCGATCGATCGCATTGCGGATGGCTTCGCAGTACAGAGCAACCTCGGCACGCTCGAGAGCGTTTCCCGCCTGCTTTCGGGTTTCGGACGCGGCCGCAATCCCTTCGAGCACACCGGCGACCACCGCAGACGGAGCGTCGACAGGAAGTGCGATGAGCAGGCGGGCGAACACGGAAGGTGTGTCCTTCGCTGCGGCGCGAATTCCTCGTGCGTTGGCGAGCGCAGTGTCCTCCTCTTCTGCCTCGGTCGGCCAGTCCGCGATCAGTGCTGTCCATCCAGCAATATCGAGACCGGAGGGTTCTGGAACCGGCGAAGAACGCCAAGCGCTGATACTGACCGGTGGTGCAGGTTCGGGTGGTGCCACACCGAACACTGTGGTCAACTGGGCCAACCGACGCCGGAACTCATCGGGCAGTTCCACGCCGAGCGCCTTGTCCAACAAAGAAAGAACGATGTGCGCCTCCGCTGCGAGCGGAGTGTTCAGGTTCGCCGTTGTCTCGTGTTCTCGGCCTTCGCGAATCTGGTATGCGGCATCGACAAGTGACAATGCGTCCCGACGCTGTTCGTCAGATCCGACAACGGCCACCCTCGCGACGACTGCGCCCCAGGCCCAGCCCGGTGTGCTCCCACTGTCAAGACCGCGCACGCGAGGCTCGCTGATCCATTGCGCCGCATCATCGATCAGCGAGTCTGTTGCAGCACAGTAGCCGGCCGCGACGACGCGCTGCGCGGCGACGGTTTCGGAGCTGCGGAACAGATCGAGTACAGGTTTCAGAGCTGCGGGTGAACCTGTCACCGCAGTGACCGCGACAAGGAATGCGTTATCCGACTCTTGCTCTGGAGAGTCCGGAAAGTACAGTCGAAAGTCCAGGCGGAGTCCATTCGCAGGGTCAAGATCGGAGTCTGTCGGTGTCCAGCGGTGCTCGCTGCTGCCGCGTTCGTAGTCATCGAGCATGAGCTCGGCAAGCCGCTGCACGTACAGCAACGGGGTCTGCTCTGCACATCGCCGAAGTGCGGGACCCTGCCATCGGAAATCGCCGAGCAGGCCTTGTCGCGAGAATAGGGACTCGTTTGTGCCCTGTGCATCGGCGACTCGGCGCGCAACAGTGAGCCACGCTTCCACGGCATCGGCGGCCACGAGCGGGAACCGATCGATGATGCTGTCAACGGCGTACACCATGTCGGATCCGACGATCCTCTCCTTGATGCGCGAGAGAGCCTCGTTTGGAGCGTTTACAGAGTCGTCGGATTCGACTGCGAGCGCAATTGAACGATGTACGGCATCGACCATGCCTCGGAATAGCTGCAGAAGGGGGTGGCCAGTGCGGTTCGCACTTTCCAGCCCTGCGAGGAAGATCAGACGTGTGATTGCGCCATACCAATCGTCCACGCGATCAACCATTTTCACGATCGGAAGAGCGGCCTGCGCTGCCTCGTCCGGACGATATCTCGCCGCTTCGACAAGGAGGTACAACAGCACCGTGGCGGGAAGCTGTCGAACGGCAGCCAGCGAGGAGTGCGAAAGCGATGTCGTAGCACTGCAGTATGTTTTCGCAACAGCATCCAGCGCACCGCTGTCAGCCAGGTGTGCGGCGAACGGCTTCGAGACGAGCGCTCGGACAGCCTGGTGCCGCATCCGGTCGTCAGTATCCGCAGCGATGGAAAGAACGAGTAGTAGTTCGTCCTCGTTGACTTCCTGTTGGGTGCTGAGCAGAGACAGCACGGCAGCACGGATATGGGAACGGTTCGTGTGGTCCAAGACAGCGGTGAGATCGACGCAATATGCCTCAGGATCGTCACGTTCCAGGGTGAGGACGGCGCGGACCAATCCCCGGCGAGACAATAATTGTGGACCGTCTGCTAGCAGGTCCGCTGCGGTGCGTCCGTCTTCGAGAACTTTCAGTGCTACAAGGTACTCGTAGTAGGTCTCGTGGAAGAATCTGACGCGCTTCCGATCGCGCACGAGTACACCGTGATGGATCAGAACTCCGACGGTGTCTGCGATAGAAGACAGCCGGGTCTCGGCAACCGACAAAGTGCCGGAGCTGTACATCTTCTCCGCAATCAACAGCGTCGTCTCGGCAAACCTGTTGTGTCCGAGCTGGGGCTGACACTTGTCAGATTTCCACTTGTGATACCGGGCAAGTAGGTCCATACGGGACCGTATCGCCATCAACGAGAATCGCTCGCCATCTGAACTGTCGAGGACAGTCACGAACAGGCTCAGATTCAGCGGATTCCTGAGCAACTCCAACAACTTCGGCGCCATCGACGAGGTGTCGAGGCCAACGCGATCAAGGACCAACACGACCTCCCCTGGAGTAAGGTCTGCGAGTATCACTTGCTTCGGCGGATCGAGGTCACCCGCGCCGTCGATGCCGACGAGCCTGCGCAAGCGACCGTCGAATCTCAGATCCTCGCTGCGGCAAGCCATCACCAGAATCAGGTCGCCACTGGCCCGGAGCTCCTGCAGCATTTCCTCCACTGCCCATCGAATACCGTCACCTCGACCAGACAGCGTCGACATCGCATCTATCTGGTCGACAATCAGAACACCGACACGACCGGCTTTCGCCCGCGCAAGGACTGCCACCGGCGAGTCTCCGAATCCGACCCCTTCCTGAGTGCCCAACGCCTTGGCGGTGGGGGCAGGATCGGCGGCGTCCAAACGTATGACGCCCACAACCGTGCCCTTCCGCCGCAGTTCTGAAACTACTTGGGACAACACGTGCGACTTGCCCGTTCCCGGGGCGCCGGTCAGCATCACCGCAGCCGGAGGATCGGGGGCTGTCACGAGATCAACTATCTCGGCAGCTTCGCGCCGCGGGATCGCATCTAGCGAACGAGGTCGCTCGACTGCGGCGTGATGGATATATGTGTCAGCGACTCCTGCCATCCGACTGGCCAGATCAATCGCAGCGCCGCCGAGCGGCCCGTGACCGGCCTGTTTCAAATGATCCCACAAATGAACAGCGTCAAGTTCTTTGGGCGCTGTCTCCTTCAGCATGTGCCACAATGTGCCCACGACGTCGAGGGGATCGCCCTCTACTGTCGAGCGCAGACGGTCCAACGTCAGTCGCCTCAGAAGTTCATGCCCGATGACATCGAAACTCATCGAACGGAGACGCTCCTCCAGCACGTCGTCATCGATACCCCACTCCGACAGTAGCGCTGTATAAGCCTTCCTCTCGTCTGCGTTCAGGTCTCGGCGAAACTCATCACCGGATACCTTGATCGCCTTCGTGGCCAGCCCGCCGATCACTGACCGCTGCTCTGATACGAAAACAACACGGCAACCCACTGCTGTCATTTCCCTGAGGCCCGCCAGAAAACCGACTTCTCTCAATGCGTTCAAAGTCCACGTCGTCTTATGTGAACGTTTGCATTGATGACCTTCGGAATGACCATCCGTGACGTGCCCCGCGAGCTTGAACTCGATTGCATCCGCGCCAGGCGGCTCTACTCGCAACGTCGAGAAGGCACCTTCGAGCACCGGCAGAACACCGCGAAGAACAGTCCAGTAGCCCTCATAGAGGTCACCCAGCTTAGCCCCGAGTCCACCACCTACGGTGGTGGTAACTGTCGACGCCGACAGTTCGACACCTTCCCAATCGCCGCCCTCACTCATCCGTCATCGCCCTCTCGCCTACGTAATCGACGCTCGGAATGGCGTGGGAGTCCATAACCAGATCCACGCAGCGGTCACAGACCAGAATCCGACGCATCTCCAGGAGAAATCGAGCGACAGCCACCCAACGCCTCCTACCCGCTGAGGCTTCCCTGTTCCGATGGATCGTTCGACCATGTCCGATACAGCTTGTGGATTCCGTCGGTCTCGGCCAGACGTGCGGACCAGTCATCGCAGGCCGACTTGGCACCCAAGCTGATACAGGCTTCGACGACCTCTTCCAAACTGAACCGGGGGGTCGGGAGATGCGCCTTGAGATCCATCGACGGATGGATGTGCGGTCGATGCTCCGGACTGTTCCCCTCAGGGTGCCAATGCCACCGCAACTCCCATTCCCGATGCACAACCTTGTAGTTGTACATCCGCGTCGAAACCCGCAGCCTGCCCGCCGAGGTATCGAACCTCTCCGGATCCACAGCTACCAGCTCGAAATTCTGCTGAGCGTGCAGGACCCCGAAGTTCTTCAACTCCATCCCCTCGGGCCCGTTCAAGATCCAGGCACCGACATCGCCCACACGACTCACACGAGAAGCGACACGGATCTGCGCGTACCCGTCCAAACACCCCAGAGCCCGCCGCAACGGCTCGATGTAGTTCTGGACAGCTTCCTGCGCTGTGCGGCCCGGCACAGACCCTCCCGGATCAATTAGTCACGACGAGCGAACGGCAGCGCCATCGCCACCTCCGCCAGACCGGGAACATCGTCCCAGCTGACACCCTCGAAATCCCCACTGTCCCAACGACTCAGGAACTCACTGCCCGACACACCCATACACCGCCGGGCGATCTGGTCGAACAGATCGGCGCTGCCCTGATCATCCATCATCACGACTTCACTAGCCGAACCGGTTGCCGTGGTCACATCGCCCTCCTTCCGCCACACCCCATGTCTACCAGCAAGCACCGACAGATACCCGAACATCCCCACAACCACGCCATCCATTTCCCGTCACGACACAATCCCCACCCAGTCTATCGAACATACATTCGAAAGCGTGACGGCATGCACCCTTCACCGAGACTTCCACAAAGCTATTGCATCGCTCCCACGTTCCACCGAGCATGAACAGCAAACACCCAGACACCTCAGAGGCGGGCATGCCTCGGCGTCATGCCACCCGCCGTCGCCGCAATCAGCGTTTGACCGTCACGCACACCATCGACCACCTCGACGGTGAACAAGGCCGCCACCTCACCATCCTGCAAGCCCACGCCATCCAGGAGGTACTGCAATGGACCCGCACCCAACCAACCAGCACCAACCCGGAGACGACACCCGGCCCGGCGGCTCACCCGCCAGCACCCCGTCGGACGCGGTGAGTGTGCAGGAGTTGATCGCCAGCCTCACCACACCCACCCCCGACCAGATCACCCCCGTCATCCGTGCCGCCTTCGTCGGACGCACCTCCACCGACGACAACCAAGACCCCACACTGTCCATCCCCCGACAACTCTCCACCTGCGAAACCAAACTTGCCGGGCTGCCGGTGCAGGTGTCGATCGTGGCCCACTACTGGGACATCGAAACCGGACGACTCGACCTCGACGCCCGCGGACACTCGACTGCCCACCAACGCTTCGACATCCCCGTGCCTCGCGACGGCGGCATCACCGACCTCCTCACCGCCGCCGCGTCGGGGAAGGACCGCTTGTTCGATGTGGTGATCGCCGAACAGATCTCCCGCACCGCCCGCGACACCCGCGCCTCCACCGAATTCGAATACCGCTTGAAACAAGCCGACATCCAGTTGTGGTGCGCCAACGAACCCATCGAAATCACTTCGGGCGACCCCGCCGCCACCACCATGCTCCTACGCGGCATGAACCGCGCCATCGCCGACTGGTACGTCCGCAACCTCCTCGAACAATCACACGCCGGCACCCAACAACACATCAAAGCCGGATACAACATCGGCAAAACACCCCACGGATACACCGCCCACCGCATCCC
>NZ_JAFMPL010000185.1:0-7913 GCF_019038455.1 Nocardia noduli | reverse complement strand
CCCGTGGGCGCTCGTTGTCCAGCGCCCACGGGTGGGTGGAGGTGCCCATCGTGAATTCCCCTGCGGGAACGATGATCTCGCCGTCGACGGGGGTGGCGGCGGTGGGCGCGGGCGGCGCGGACAGCACCGCTTCACCCGCGCGCAATTGGTGGGTGGCCAGCATCGTCTCGTCGTGCTGCTGTTCGTGCTGGGCGATCATGCCGAACGCGAAACCGTCCCGGACGAGGGGATCGCCGCGCAAGGTGTTGCGGTCCAGCACATCCCACACCTTGTCGCGGACCGTGCCGACGTAGTCGCGTGCCTGTGTCGGATCGAGCAGCGGCAGGCCCGGCCGATTCGCCCTTGCGTGTTTGAACGCGTCGTAGAGCTCATCGATATCGGCGCGAACGGGCGCGCGACCGCCGACATCGCGCACCAGCCACAGCTCCTCCTGATTGCCGATATGGGCGAGATCCCACACCAGTGGACTCATCAGGCGGGAATGCTGGGCTACCAGTTCGGACTCGTCCAGGGCGTCGGTGAGACCGAGGGTACGGGCGCGCGCACGGGCCAGTGCCGAGGCGATCCGGTCGCGTAATCGCTCGACGTCGTCGGTGGGTGCGGAAAAGTGCGTGGTCACGGCAGAACTCTCCGAGGGTTGTTCGATGCGGAACGGGGGAACGGCGGGCCGGGCGGCGGCTCGCGCTGGTAGCCGGTGCGGATCCGGCCGGTCACGAACTCGCTCCGGCCCGCTCTCCGCTCGGTGTCAGGCTCGCGCGGCAGCGTCGGGCCGCGGCCTCCAGTTCGGTCGCCGCGGCCGGTGTCGCGGCGTGCGCGGCGGCGAGGGCGAGGATGTCGGCCGCGATCTGCCGGATCTGCGGGTCGGCCAGTCCTTGCCGGGCAGAGTCGAGCCAGCGGCCGGTGAGCGGAGCGGCCAGCGCCGTCGCCTCGGCGACGATCTCGGGGGTGGACAGCAGCGCGTCGACGGCGTGGACCGGCACGGCCCACACGTCCTCGGGCTGGGCGTCGATGTAGCGGATCTCCAGATGACCCGAGGCGCGGACCGGCGGAAACAGGGTGGTGAGGTGGTAGTCGAGGTCGGCGAGGCCGGGTCTTCGGCCTATCTCGTCATCGAGCGCGCCGCCGAGCCAGTCGGCGAAGGTGGCGCACGGCGGCGCCGACCAGTTGTCGCCCGAGCCGTTCGTCGCCGAGCCGTTGGCGCCGCCGTCGGGACGGCGCACACACAGCAGGGGGACGTCCAGCGCCCAGCGGGCGTAGGAGGCGATGGGGTCGGACCAGTCCTCGGCGGGCGGACGGGTGCGCGCGTTGTCCAGCCGCAGCCAGGTCCGCATGCGCTGGGAGGCCCACGCGCCCGCCGGAGCGCCACGCAGGACGGGGGAGCACGCGAAGGCGGCGAGCAGCGCGGGGCCGATGACATGGGTGGCCGTCCAGCGCGCGGCGACCTGCGCCGCGTCGGCGCCCGCGTCCACGCTGACCTGGGTGGCCGCGGTATTGCACATCATGAGTTTGCCGAAGGGGCCGATTCCGTCGAAGCACTGCTCCATCGCGCGGTAGCGGGGTAGTCGCAGCACGCGTTCGGGGTGGCGATCCGCGTCGGCGGAGGCGGCTACCACGCGGATCGATCGGGAACCGAGAAGTTCGATCAGCAGCCCGGCATCCTCGCTCAGGCGCTCGCACAATTCGGCGGCGGTAGCGAAGGGGGCGCTGGAGAGTTCGATCTGACCGCCGGGTTCCATGGTGACCCGGCTGCCCCCCGGCAGCGGGACCGCCGGTGAATCGGGGGCGATGGACCTCGGTGCGTAGGGTCCGAGTGCGGCTGCCAGTGCAGCCAACCGCGGGCGTGGGGCGGCCGTCGGGCCTGACGCCGAACACTCACCCTGCACGGTGAGCCATTCGAGTTCGGCGCCGATCAGCGTGGGTGGGCCCAGCTTGAAGCAGACACCGCCCACGTACGCCTCGGCCGCGGCACGCGAGGACAGTTCCTCCGACGCGGGGGCGGAGCCGGTCGATTCCGGATGCTCGAGAGTAACCGCCATGCCGACCTCCACCGTGAGTTCCTGCACGGGCCGGATCGGGTCCGACGCCGTAAGTTCGTATCGCGTTCGAGTTTGCCTGGTTCGAGCTGCGTGGTTCCGGCTGCCGGATCTCACCCGGAGCGTTCGATCTCGTAGTTCCGTATCGCACTGTCGCGGGCGTTTATTCCCCGCCTCGCATCAATCCAGCGTAGCGAGCGACACCGACAAGTACGGGGGGAAGAAACCGACGAATATGTGACGGCTCGGACTCGGAGGCCGTGTCGATCGTCACCCGATAGGGTCGAGTACATGCTTGACCTGAAGCGCGTGCGGGCCGACACCCCCGGTTACGACTCGGACACGGGGTCGGTCTTCCTCGACAGTGCCGGATCGTCGTTGCCGCCGCGCGTCGTCGTCGACACCGTCGTCGGCCATCTGCGCCGCGAGGCCGTGATCGGCGGTTATCGGGCCGCGAGCGAACGTCTCCCCGACCTCGCCGCGGTGAAGACCGTGATCGGCGCATTGATCAACGCCGCGCCGGGCAGTATCGCGCTCAGCGACAGTGCGACCAGATCGTGGGCGGATTTCTTCTACTCGGTGCCGCTCGCGCCGGGTGACCGCATCCTGATCTCGGGTTCGGACTACGCGAGCAACGCCATCGCCGCGTTGCAGCGGGCCCGCACGGTGGGCGCGATCGTCGAGCGCATTCCGAGCGACAGCAGCGGCCAACTCGACCTCGACGCGTTCGAGAAGATGGTCGACGAGCGGGTGCGACTGGTCTCGGTGCTGCACGCGCCGACCAACGGCGGGCTGGTCAACCCGGCCGCCGAAGCCACCGCGATCGCGCATTCGGTGGGCGCGCTCGTCCTGCTCGACGCCTGCCAGTCGGCCGGGCAGATCCCGATCGACGTCGCGGAACTCGATGTCGACGCGTTGTCGGTCACCGGACGCAAATGGCTGCGCGGTCCGCGCGGCACCGGATTCCTCTACGTGCGACCCGAGCTGGCGGCGACCATGGAACCGCAGCGGCTCGACCTGCACAGCGCCGAATGGGTCGACGGGACCGATTTCCGCCTCGCGCGGGACGCCTCGCGCTTCGAATTCTGGGAACACGATGTCGCGGCCCGCCTCGGTCTCGGCGCCGCGGTGCGATACCTGCTCGAACTCGGCCCCGACGAGGTCTACGCGGCCATCGCGGCGCGCGCCGAACATCTGCGCAAGGCATTACCGCAGATCTCCGGGGTGACCGTGCGCGACCTTGGCATCCGCCACAGTGGCATCGTCTCGTTCACCGTCGACGGCGTCGACCCGCTCGCGGTGCGCGACCGCCTCGCCGAACAGGACATCACCGTCACGGTCAGCCACGCGAGTTCCACCCTGCTCGACATGACCGAACGCGGCCTGGCCTCGGTGGTGCGCGCCTCGCCGCACTGCTTCGTCGGTTTCGATGAACTCGACCGCTTCGTCGCGGCCGTCTCGGCGCTGTAGCGACAGTGTCGCAGCGCGAACTCGTCGTCCTCGGCACCGCGAGTCAGGTGCCGACCAAACTGCGCAATCACAACGGCTACCTGCTGCGCTGGGCCGAGGAGGGCGTGCTGTTCGATCCAGGTGAGGGCACCCAGCGGCAGATGACGTACGCGGGCGTCTCGGCGACCGACATCACCCGGATCGCCCTCACCCATTTCCACGGCGATCACTGCCTCGGCCTGCCAGGGATCGTCCAGCGCATCAACCTGGACCGGGTGCCGCATCCGGTGGACGTGTACTACCCGGCCTCGGGCGAGGTGTACTACCAGCGACTGTGCAATGCCACCGCCTATCACCGGACCGTCGACCTGCGCCCACATCCGATCGTGGAAGGGGGACCGCTGGAAGCGCCCGGTGCGCCGTTCGTCCTCACCGCGGCGCCGCTGTCGCACCCGGTCGAGGCGTTCGGGTACCGGATCACCGAACCGGACGGATTCCGGATGTCACAGCGGCGACTCCGTGAGCTGGGTTTGAGCGGACCCGTCGTCGGTGACCTGCGGCGGCTGGGCGCGGTGGAACACGAGGGCCGTACCGTCACTCTGGCCGAGGTCGGCGAACCGAGACCGGGCCAGAGTGTGGCCTTCGTCATGGACACCCGATTGTGCGACGGTGTCTTCGAATTGGCTTCCGGCGTCGACCTTCTCGTCATCGAGGCGACCTTCCTGGAATCGGAGGCCGACCTCGCCGCCGAACACGGACATCTCACCGCCGCCCAGGCCGCCGGGGTGGCCGCCGAAGCGGGCGTCCGCACCCTGGTCCTGACCCACTTCTCCCAGCGCTACCGCACCCTGGACGGCCACCGCGCCGAAGCCGAACGTCGATTCTCCGGTGAGATCGTCGTCGCCGAGGATCTGGCGCGCATTCCGCTGCCCCCTCGGCTCTGATCCGAACCGCGTTCAGGGCAGATGTAATTCGATCACCCGACCGACCAGGGCGCGGGCGTCGGTGTCGGCGGCGATGAGGGCGAGACTGCGGTTGGCGCGCAGCGTGGCCACACCGTGCAGGTTGGTCCACAGCGCGAGGGCGCGCGCGGCCACCGTCTCGGGTGCGGCGTCCGGACCGAGGACGGCGCGGACCAGGTCGACGAACGCGGCGTAGGCGGGCAGCGTCGTCTCGCGCAGATTCTCTCCCGAACCCTCCAGCAGATCGTGGCGGAACATGAGGGTGAACATCTCGGGCCTGGCGCCCGCGAATTCGACATATTCGAATGCCATGCCGCGCAACCGATCACGCGGGGTTCCGGTGACCGTGGTGAAACGTCGGAGCAGATCGCCGAAACCGCGGGCGGCGATGGCGGCGAGCAATGCGTTGTGGCTGGGGAAATACCGGCGCGGCGCGCCGTGGGAGACACCGGCGGCGCGGGTGATGGCGCGCAGGCCGAGTCCCTCCGCGCCCACCTCTTCGAGCAGGTCGACCCCGACGCCGACCAATCGTTCCCGCAGCGGCTCGCTCTCGACCATGCCGACATTGTCCACCCGGGTACCCGGGTGTCGCCCGGCGGGGGTAGACACTGTCTACCCGAATCGTGTAGACAGTGTCTACGCTCCCGTTCCGGAAGGAAGTCCATGTGGTACCGGCTCTTCAAACACGTTCTGCTCGGTCCGCTGCTGCGGCTGCTCGGGCGGCCGGAAATCGAAGGGCTGCATCATGTCCCGGACAGCGGTCCGGTGATCATCGCGGCCAATCACCTCGCGTTCATCGACTCGCTGTATCTGGCGCTGGTACTGCCGCGCCGCGTCACCTTCCTCGCCAAGATGGAGTACTTCACCGGCACCGGCCTGAAGGGGCGCTGCACCCGGTGGTTCTACACGGTGGCGGGGCAGGTCCCGGTCGACCGCACCGGCGGTAGCGCGGCGGCTGACGCCTTGGCCGCCGCCACCCGCATCCTCGAATCCGGCGGCGTCTGGGCCATTCATCCGGAGGGAACGCGGTCCCCCGACGGCCGGATCTATCGCGGCCGCACCGGCACCCTGCGGGTCGCCATCGCCACCGGCGCGCCCGTGATCCCGGTCGTGCTGTCCGGTACCGACCGTGTCAATCCGCGCGGCAGCCGCCGCTGGCGTTTCGCCAAGGTGCGGGTCGGCTTCGGCGCGCCCCGCTACTACGGAGCCGCCGACCATCACCACCCGCGCGCCGCCACCGACGAACTGATGCGCGACCTGGCGGCCAGGGCGGGCCGCCCCTACGTGGACCGGTACGCGGCCACGTTCGCCCACGATCGGACACAGGTCCGCTCGGCCTGATCAGGTCCCGACCACCGAGTCGACGGATTCTCTTCCTCGGATCGAGTCCATTTTCGCGGCGTGTCGGGGGTGTCGCACTCAGCTTGTGACCGTCGGGGATGGGAAAGGGGGTTAACGTACGGACTCTTCGGCGGGATAGTTGGAACAGGGCGGGCGATCGGCCTGTTTCATACCGAGGAGACCGACAGTGAGCAGGTTCACCGAGGAGATGTACGCGACCGCGGGTAGCTCCGACCGCGGTCTGGTCACGGGGGAGCCGGACGCGCCCACACGCTCGACGTGGGGCGAGATCCACGGGATCGCCCGGCGGATGGCCGGTGGGCTCGCGGCGGCCGGAATCGGGCCGGGGGACGCCGTCGGCGTGCTGGCGGGAATGCCGGTCGATATCGCCCCCGCGTGCCAGGCCGTCTGGATGCGCGACGCTTCCGTCACGATGCTGCACCAGCCGACGCCGCGCACCGACCTGGGTGTGTGGGCCCGCGATACCGAGACCGTCCTCGGGATGATCGAGGCACGCGCGGTCGTGCTCGGCGCGCCGTTCGAGATCGCCGCGCCGCTGCTGCGCGAACGCGGCATCACCGTCGTGCTGATCGACGAATTGCGCGGCGGCGACGAGATCGATCCGCTCCCGACCGGCGAGGACGATATCGCCCTCCAGCAGTTGACCTCGGGGTCGACCGGTTCACCCAAGGCCGTGCGGATCACCCACGAGAATTTCTACGTCAACGCCTACGCGATGTTCGACCGGGTCAAATTCCAGCTCGACGACGACGTGATGATCAGCTGGTTGCCCCTGTTCCACGATATGGGCATGGTCGGATTCCTCAGCGTGCCGATGCACCTGGGCGCCGAAGTCGTGTGCATCACCCCGCTCGACTTCCTGAAGCGGCCGCTGCTGTGGGCCGAGCTGATCGACAAATATCGCGGAACAGTGACCGCCGCACCGAATTTCGCGTACTCGCTGCTGGCGCGCAGGCTCGCCCAGACTCCCGACGGCGCACTCGATCTGAGCTCTGTGCGCTACATGTGGAACGGCGCGGAACCGGTGGATCCCGACACCATGGAGGCACTCGCCGCCGCCGGAGCGCGTTTCGGACTCAACCCGATGGCGCTGACTCCCGTCTACGGCATGGCCGAAACCACGCTCGCGGTCTCGGTGCCCGACCCCGGGCACGGCCAGGTACTCGACATCATCGACGCGGGCCTGCTCGAAGCGCTCGGCAAGGCGGTGCCGGTGCACGCCGACAACACCCACGGCGCGGTGCGTCGACTGCCGACCCTGGGCTACCTCGTGGACCATCTCGAAGGCCGGGTCGTCGACGCCGAACGGCAGCCGCTGCCGACGCGATCCGTCGGTGTCATCGAATTGCGCGGTCTCGCGGTCACTTCCGGCTATGTCACGGTGGAGGGGTTCCGCGCCGCGCAGGACGCGGACGGATGGCTCGACACCGGCGACATCGGTTACTTCACCGAAGCAGGCCTGATCGTGGTGTGCGGGCGCATCAAGGACGTCATCATCATGGGCGGGCGCAATATCTACCCCACCGATATCGAACGTGCCGCGATGCGGGTATCCGGCGTGCGGCCGGGCAACGCCGTCGCCGTGCGGCTCGACGCGGGCGACAAGCGCGAAAGTTTCGCGGTGGTGGTGGAATCCAACGATCACGAGAATCCCGACGAGGTCAAGCGCATCGAACGCGAGATCGTGCACGCGGTGTTCTCCGAAGAGGGCGTCCGTCCGCGCACCGTCGCGGTCCTCGGTCCCGGCGCGCTGCCCAAGACGTCGTCGGGCAAACTCCGTCGCGCCGCGACGGCGGTCCATCTGCACTGAGCGGCATCGGCCCACGCGGACACTGTCGGAATGTCCGCGTCGCCGTCCCGTCTACCTGTTGTAGACGATCAAACTCACGACCAGCCCGAGTACGAGGGCGACCGCGGACGCGACGGCGACCCATTTGCCGAATTTCTCGCCCTTCTTGTGCGCCAGGTAGCCGAAGACGATGCCCGCGGGGCCGAACAGGATCGGGCACAGCAACAGCGCGAGCACCGCGCACACGGCGCCGATGATGGTCAGGGTCGGCGGGCCCTGCTCGCGCGGGGCGGGCGCCAACGGTTCGTAGGGTGGCGG
>NZ_JAFMPL010000184.1:0-7944 GCF_019038455.1 Nocardia noduli | reverse complement strand
AGGACCGCGACCTCGGCCGCGTCCCCACCGCCGGCACAACTGAAGACTGAAACCATCAACCCGACCGACCAAAAGGGGGTCAGAATTCCGGTGCCGAGAAGTGTCCAGGATTGGCGTTCCGTTGACAGCTTTTCGGTGGGATTCGACTCGATAGTGGAGGCGGTGCTGTCACCGGTGCCGCGACACGAACCACAGGTCCACTTGTTCGTGTCGTACCGGCCGTCGGAATCGGGGTAGGACCTCCATTCGCTGCCCGTCCCCTTGCACGTCCCACACAGGGCCGCGTGCAGGAACCACCTGCGGGGATCGTCGGGCACCGACAGCTCTCGCCAGATTTCGGCCGCGTCGCCGTCGCGTGCGAACCGCTCGTAGAGTGCGGGCGAGGCAGGTGCGGGCTCGAGCAGGCCGCTGCGGAAGAAGGTGTAGTCGATCGGCACACCCGCAGCGTCGTTCACTACATCACGATAGCCATCGGTGCCGGTGCGAGCGATTTGCGAGAGGGACCTCGGAATTCGAGAGACCGCGTGCAAGGATCTCCACGGTGGAAGACTCCCGTGCAGAGAATCCGATGACCGACGACGCGGCGGAGGAATCCGAAGCCGAGCGTACTGAACGGTATCGCGAGATCGCGGAGGCCGAAGCGCAATTTGCCCTGGATTTGGAGAAGTACAAGGACTTTCCGGTCACCGAAGAGGACAGGGAGAAATTCAATGCTCCCTGGGGTCCGTGTTGAAACGGTCCCTGCGGTCCTTGGTGTGTTCGGTGAGGCGTCGACTGGGGTTCGGTGCGGCACGGGTTGGCCGGGCGCCCGACGTCTGGGTGGGCGGGGAACGACGCCAGATCTGTGTGGTGCGAGTGCGGCGCGAGGATCGGTGGTGCGCGGAATTCGTCATCGACGGTCGACGGTTCGATACCGCCGAGGACTTCAGGCGGGCCACCGACGAGGCGTTTCTCGAGATCAACGGTCGTCCGATCGTCGCGGAGTTCGAGACGAGCGATGTCGGTGACGCCGAACCGCGGATGCGTCTGCCGTCCTGGGAACAGTACCGCTCGAGGCTCGGACCGCGTCCCAACTACTAAGTCCTGGCCCGTAGTCACGACGTCATGTCGCGCAACGGTATCGACGGCGTGCCGCAGATGGGCGAAGCCGCGGCCTGTTCCGGTATCTCGACGGCGGGATCTCTGTGACTCGCAGTGTTCGGTGGCGGTGTTTTCGCGGTGTCAGGTGGCGCTGATGACCAGGTGCTGTCCTGGGGCGCCGTGCCGTTGCGGCGAGCGGTAAACTCTTGGAAGGTTTTGCCGCGCTCACTTCTGATGTGAGCTGCAACCTCTATCGGCGGCCCGAATCAGGATTCCTGGTCGCGAAGTACGTGACCACCCGGTGCCGGTTCTTCCGGCGAACCGTTTCCGAACCACCACCAGCAGATCGGTCTGCCTGGCGTGTGCTGGGCGGACCAAGGAAGGACCGCCCGCGATGACCACGTCGATCCACACCACCGGCACCGAACGAGAAGTGCTCGAGGCCATGCTCGATCAGGCACGCGGCGATCTCATCGATACGGCGCGCGGCCTGTCCGAAACCGATGCCAGGGTAAGGCTCGTCCCCTCGCTGACTACCCCGATAACTCTGATCAAACACGCCGCGTTCGCCGAGCGGATGTGGTTCCAACGCACGCTCGGACGACTCACCGACGACGCCTGCGACGGCGCGTTGTGGGCACATGGAGGGTTCGAGGTGGGCGAGGACGAGACCATGACCGAGGTGATCGCGGAGTTCGAACGTGCCAGCGCCCGAGCCAGGTCTATCGCAGCGCCGATTCCGCTGGACGAGACCCGCGAGCATCCACACTCGGGAGTCGTCGTCAGCCTTCGCTGGATCTATGTGTTCATGACCGCCGAATTCGCCCGGCACGCCGGCCACGGAGACATCCTGCGCGAACAGATCGAAGCTGGATGACGACGTCCCCGTGATCCGGTCACCCATCCAGATCTCCCCGCATTGGTGGGTGTCTCACCAACAATCGTTCACGAGACACCTTGCCGTGTGGTCGGGGGTCAGCGGTGCGCGCTCAGCGCTTGGGCCAACCAGGTGAAGGCAGGCACGCTGGGTTTGTCGGGTTCGGCACCGTTGATCAGACTCAGCAGTTGCCAATACCGTTCGATCCGCGGCTCGATCACAGTGCGCAACCACGCCGACAGGCAAGCCGTTTCGGATTCGGGCAGATCCGCGGGCACGATCCGGTCCAGAATCAGGCGCCCGCCTCGGATCCCGGCGCGATCTCCGAATCGACCGCGCGGCCTGCGTGTTCGAGTACCAGCGGGCGGATCGCCAGACCGAACTCGATCCGGTTGTGCGGCTCGCCGTGTTCGATCACCGCCCGCAGCACCGCTTCGAAGTCCGGGTCGGAAACGAGTTCGGCCAGTTCCACCCACGCATCGACCTGCACGGCGGTGGGCTCATCGGGCAGCGTCGTCGGAATCTCCCGCATGAACCCGGCGATGACGAGAGCGTCCTCGTCCTCGACCCCGGCGAAGACGCGGTCGACGAAACCATCGATGATCTGCCGACGTTCCCGCGCGGACAGCACGGCCAACTTGTGCATCAAAGCCATCTCCTGTGTCGCAGTGCCGCGCATGGCGACGGTGCTCAAAACGGCACGGATCTGATGGGGTGGTATCTGGATCGCGACGGGTTCCACAAGTGGGATTCGTTGGAGCGTGTGTCGGGTTTCGATGCCGCGATGGCCGAGCGGTTCCCGGAGTACGCGCGTTTGCGCGGGTGAGGGCTGATCGTGCTCGATTGTCGTGAGGGCAACGGGCTTTCGAGTACCGAGGGGTGTAGGTGGCGGATAGCTTGAACGCATGCACGCCGACATCGACGGTGCGACCCGAATCGCTGGGATCGCTGCGGAATTCGACTGGAAGTGGCCCCTCGACGACCCGGCCCCGTTCTGGGAGGCCGCGGGCTGGGAACTCCTCCGAGAGAACGGCGTCATGTGGTTGCGCACCGACCTCGCGATGTCGCCGATTTCCGGTCACCCACCGAAGAATCCACAGTCCCCCGCCGGGTCCTATCCGGCGGCGTCCTCGTCTGTTCGGTGACGCAGGCCCTGAAAGCGCGAACTATCCAGGGACTGTGTCGGGAAGAACTCTACCGATGCGCCCAGGCTCTAGCTGCGTTTGCAGGTCGGTCTGGCAGTTCAGCCTGCGTTGGCGGTGCAGACCACCTCGCTGATTCCGGTTTGCGAGAGGTCTACGGAACCGATGTTGGCCAGTATCGCCGGCGGGTAGTACTCGGCGAGGCTGGTGTAGGCATACGTCAGAGCGGTCGCGCGGTCGGGGCCGCGGCCGGTGCCCACCGCGGTTTCGCTGAAGACGAGCGCACCGCAGCCGTTGGCCCATTCCACCATGATCCCGCAGTCCGAGGCACCGTCCAGACTGCACCAGAACAGGGCCTCCTCGATGGCGTCTTCACGGCTGGTCGCGTCGACGCTGGTGCTGTAGGTCCATTCGCTCTCGCTGAACGCGATCGCGCCGTAGAGCTCATCAGCTGCATTCGCCGTACCAGCACCGATCATCGACCCGACCGCGACACCTACGACCGCGGCCGCGACCGCAGCCCTGTTCATAACCCTCATCAAGCGCTTTTCCTCTACGAACACATGTGGACATCAACCCCCGGATCATGGCGGACCGCAGTCCGATTCGCCTAATTCGACCCCGCCAGCGGATTCGCGTGATGCGTGCTGTCAGGAGACCCAGTGGCCTTCCGCTGCGCTCACCGCAGTAGTGGAGTAAAGCCAGAGGGCCATCGGGTTTCGGTGCTGTGGATGGTTCCACTCAGATTTGCGCCGCTCAGGTTAGCACCGGTCAGTTCGGCACCTCCTAGAAGGCGGTGACAGTCCAATTGCATTTGTGGTGTCTGCGAACCGTCGGTGATTCGGAGGTGTTCCGGGGTGCGGTATCGACTGATGTCTAGGACTTGGTCCGGGTGTATCTACTCGGGAGGCCTGTATCCATGAATTGCCGGCAAATGGTTGGGATGTTGTTGTGCGGCAGTGGCCGCCATGCGGTGGTAGCGGGTCGAAGGTCGAGCTGGCTCCGGGTCGATACGGAGGTGTTGTTGGCCCGATCGGACACGATTGGCGTTGTCGGACTGGATGCTTGAGTTCTCGCGCTGTCGGTGTTCTGGTCACCGGCGGGTCTCGGTCGAGCAGCGAATGTGGTCGACGAGACCGGCGCTGATGAAACATAGTTCGAGATGGTTCGATCATTGGCGCTTCCGGGGGTGCGAGCCGTCGCTAAAGGCAAATCTGCGGCTATCGCATATCGCTTCTGATTACCGGCGAGTAGCCATGAATCGTTCGATAAGACGGTGGCTTTGACGGGCTTGTGGGGTTTCGATGCGATATAACTAGCCTGATTCTGGGACGCGGGTTGATTCTGTCCCGGATGACCGCTCGAAGTTGAGCGCGGAGACAGAGGGGAACTCGGGTAGTGGAGAATATCGGCTCGATGTCTGGGCTAGCGGTTGTCGGGGAAATGGATGTAGCCGCGGCCTTGGGAACAGTGATCGGGGAGGACGCTGCGTTGCGTGTCGCTCGAGGGAGCGCGACGGTGTGCGATGTCGTCCTCGTCGCGATGTCGCTGGGAATCGATTCCGTGCAGGCCGTCGTGGACTATGCGGACGCGGCTCTCGGACCGGTGTCGAGAAGCGGGGAGAGCGATCGCTGCGCGTAGATCGCGTGCGGCGTCATCGCTTCGGACGTGGGTGGGGGAGTGCTCGGGATCGTAGCGGGAGAATGACCGCCCGGTACCGGACTTCGGTACCGCACGGCATCCGCGCTTGTTCTCAGCTTTCCGGGCGTTCGACATCTTTCAGGGCGAGCGTGACGAATTCGCGCATCGAGATGTCCAGTGCGGCGCACAGGGCGTGGAGTTGCTGCATGTCCGGTGACCGTTCTCCGTTCTCGAAACGCTGAATCGTGCTGACCGCCAGTCCGGTCAGGTCCGCCAGTTGGAGCCGGGTCAAGTCCCGGCGTGCCCGTGCTGCCCGTAGTTCGTTCCCCACCGCACGATTGATGTCCGAAGCCGTCTCTTTCGCACCCATACGGACCATTCTGAGGTCCGATTGGCTACCTGGCAAACGACACGCCGTAAGTCGGCGCACCTTGGCCACCATGCATAGTGCGGCGCATATGTGACTCTGTTCAGAGTTGCAACTAGTCCAAACGGACCATATTGTGTGCCTTATGGAACAGCTCGATGTTGTGATCGCCGAGGGTGTGCGCCGCGCGCTGGCAGAGGCCGGTATCGGAGTGAAAGACCTGGTCAGCGCTACTTCTATACCTCCGTCGGTGTTGGTTCATCAGCTCAGTGCCGACACTTCCTTCGTGCTGTCGGATCTGGTGCGTGTCGCGGCGGCGCTCGGACGTCGGACGGCCGATTTGTTGCCCGATTTGATGCGTCAGTCATGAGGTGGGGTTGGTGGGGTCGTTCGTGTTCAACGGTGCCGCTAGGGAATCCGCCGTCGGTATCGGTGACGGGAATCACGTTTGATCGGGAACCGGTGGTGGGTCGATGAGCGATCGATCAGCAACTGATTCGAGGGTTCCGGTCCTGGCCGACTTTCGTCGCTGTATCGGACGAGGTGTGCTGTTCGTGTCGCCGGTGGGCGGCCGGATCGAACGGGGCGTCATCGTCGGAGTCGACCATCGCATGGTGTACGTGGACTACGGCTACACCAATCCGCTCGAACCCGGCCTCGGCAACGCCATAGCCACGCATCCGAGCAATCTTCGTTTCGACAAGACCGCGCCGCGACAGGTTGTCGATCGTGCACACACATTTCCGGTCTTCTCCGACGCTTCGCGCTGACAGCGCACCTATCCGATCGAATGGAGATCCCCCATGTCCGACTACGTCGCAAAACCTTCTCTCGCGCTGCGGAACTCGAGTCGCGGCGTCGAGAAATTCGACGTCTTGATCGTGGGCGGCACCTGGAACCCGAATGGTGATGGTGTCACCGAAACATTCGCCACCGCACTGGATTCCGACAGATTCGCCCACCGGATGATCCCGTATCCGGCCGACTACGGCACTCGCGTCAGCTACGGGCAGAGTACGGCGGTCGGCCGCAGCGCCCTGATCGGCGCGATCGAGTCCGCGTCGAATCGGGTGGTCCTGGCAGGCTACTCCCAAGGTGCCGCGATCGCGGGCGATGTCGCCGCCGAGATCGGCCGGGGTGAACTGGCGCATCTCGAGGTCGTGGCGTGCGCGTTGATCGCGGACCCGCTACGACCGTCGGGCTGTTGTCTGGGGCCCGACCCCGGCGGTTACGGCATAGCCGGGCAACGCCATATCCCGAATATCCCCACCTACTGGGTGGGCGCGGAGGGTGATCCGATCACCGCGCTGCCCGCCGGTAACCCGGTACGATCGGTCGCCGATCTCAGCGTGTACTTCGGTCTGTCCAGCCCACAGGCCGCACTCGAGTGGGGGCAGAGCCTGATCGAAGTCGCCGCCCGCAGGCGGTGGCAACGATGGTGGTCGACATCGAACCGGAGTAGCTGGGCCGGTGCGTTGGCCTATGCCCGCGGCTATCTGTTCGACGGCCGCCACACCGACGACTATGTGCGTCTCGGCCATGCCGTGCGCCTGGCCGAGGCCATCAACGCCATGGTCATCGAGTCGGCTGGTTCGCGGTGAGCGAACGCATCGACCACCTCTACCTGGACCGAACCACCCTACGCGCGCTGGTCGAACTACTGCGTGAAATACCGGACCTGGTCGAGGATCTCACGATCACCCTGACCAACCAGGCCAGAACCGGCGCCGGCGGCAACTTCCGCGCGCACCGCCGCCCGGCCGAGCAGCCGCTGCCCTATGACCCCCGAGCGCTTCACGCCGCCGACACCCTGCACGCGGTACTGGTGTCGTGGGTTCGGTTGGTGTGCGAACAACGCGGTCTCGAGTATCGCGATTCGCCGACAACGGCGGGACTGGCCCGCTGGCTCGACCGCAACATCATCGCCTTCGCCATGACCGAGGGAGTCCACGACGCGCCCGCCGACATCCGGGAGGCGACCCGAACGGCTTGGCAGGTGATCTGCCCACCGGACGCGCCGGTCGTGCTCGACGACTCGACAGTGGCCAAGGCGCGCGCGCACCGGCTCAACGCGGCCGGAATAGTCGCTCTCGCCAAAGAATTAGGGGGCGAGTATCGCGGACTGACAGTACGGCGTGTGCAGACAATGCGCGACGCCGGACGGATCGCACCCCTGCCCGGGCCCTGGGCGCCCGAATGGCCCGAGCAGTACCTCGTCGGCGACGTCCTCGACGGACATCTCGCCCACCCGAGACGAACGCGCCGCACCACGGTCGACCGATAACGAGATCCCGCGCCGCGACCAAACAGCCACGGAAACAACACTCTTCCACCTGCACGGTTCACATCCTGTGATCGCCCCGCCTCCTCGATGAGGCGGGGCGATCGTCGTTCTCGGCCACGACCGTTACTACGCGGGTTCCCGAAAATAGCCCTCGACCAGCATCTTCGAAGAATTGTCGAAGTGGGTGTTGACAAACGGTTCGTCGATAGGTGAAACTTTGTGCAGCGCCAGAGCTGCGCCCGGATCTCCACCAGAACCGAAAATCCGCTCACCACTCCATAAACGACGCAAGTCACTACGTGGCCTCGAATACCTCCGGGTATCGAGGCCACGGCTATTTCGCAACCTGACGGCCGAATCGTCGTCGGGTCGTCTGAAGCGTGCGGCACGCCCCCGAAACCCTCTCGATGTCCATTGACACGCGGGACAGAGCCTGCCGCATACCCGCCCCGATCCTCCGACGTCTCCCGCCCACGCCAGCGCGGTCGCAGACGCATCGGAGAATCCGGGGCGTCACGCCCCACTCCCGGTCCGCCCCTCGGCCGGGAGTGGG
>NZ_JAFMPL010000183.1:0-8019 GCF_019038455.1 Nocardia noduli | reverse complement strand
CCCGGGACCCCCGCCCCCGCTGGCGACATCCTGCGTGACGGTGCGGCCATACCGATCGGCCACACCTCCGCCGCCGCCAGCATCGAGGAAGTACTCAGCCGAGCGTCATTGCTTGTCAGCGGGGGCACCCTGGAAAATCTCGCTCACGTCGTCTCCGCGCTCGGCGAGCACGTCGGCGGCCGCGGCGAACGACTCGCCGCACTGATCGAACAAACCCGACAACTCCTCAACAGTCTCGCGGGGCGCTCCGACCAGATCCGTGCCGTGCTCCACAGCGCGGCCGATCTAAGCAACACACTGGCCGCCCAGCAGACCGCGATCGCCGACGCGGTGAACGCGTCCGGACCCGCCCTCGAAGTCCTCGGCGAGAACATCGAAGGCATCATCGACCTGGTCGGCCGGATCCACACCATCACCCAACAGCTGGCCAGATTTCCCTCCATCCAAGGCACCAACAACGGCAGCATGAGCGAGGACATCGACCTGCTCGCCAAGGGACTCAACGACGCCGCGGTCAACCCCGAGGCAAATCTCAACTCCCTCAACAGCATCCTCGCCACCGTCATCAAAGTGACCAGCGCATCCTCGGCACACGTCGGCGTCGACATCGTGAAACTCGCTGTCGGCGCTGTACCGGACCCCGGGTTCCCCGGAGACCCGGGGGCACGAGTGCCCGACGTCACCGACTGGACCGCCTTCGTCGGCTCACTGCAATACATGCTCGAACGCTTGGGCGGGCGACTGAACGGACCACCACGATGAACCTGACATTCCGTCCCAATGCCTTGGAGTACTCAGCCAGGGCACTCGTGGGAAGCGTGCGCCGGGTCCAGCGACATCGGCTGGCGACATCACTGCTCGGCCTACTGCTGATCCTGGTAGTCGGAAGCAGTTACCTGACGCTCGGCGCCCTCAACTTCAACCCGTTCGTCTCTCAGTACCGGGTGCGAGTCGAACTGGACCAATCCGGCGGACTGCTGCCCGGGCAGGACGTCACCATGCGCGGAGTCCGGATCGGTCGCGTCGACTCGGTCGAGGTCGCGGGCGACAAAGTCGTTGCCGTCGCCGCCATCGACACGACGATCGAAATTCCCGCCAGTGGCAATGTGCGCACCGCAGCCCTATCCGCCGCAGGAGAACAGTTCCTGGATTTCGTCCCGGATACCGACCGCGGTCCGTATCTGCGGGACGGGTCGGTCGTCACCTCCGACCACACATCCAGTCCGGTGCCTCTGTCCAGCATGCTCGAAGCGCTCAGCGGCACCCTCGCCCAGATCGCCCCGGAGCAACTGCGCGCCATCATGGATGAACTCGGTGTGAGTGCGGCGGGCCCGGACAAGTTGGCAGACATCATCGACGGCGGCATATTCATGGTCTCCGCGCTCGACGGGGTACTGCCGCAGACTGTCAGCCTGCTCCACAACAGCAAGGTGGTGCTCACCACGCTCGGCAGCACCGCCCCCGAACTGCGCGAAACGGCCGCTGATCTGTCCACAACTCTCGGTGGTGTCGCGCGGATGAGCGGGGGATTCCAGGAACTGGTGAACCTCGCACCCGACACACTCACCACGATGGACGCGATCATCGCCCAGAACTCCCCCACCATGGTCCAACTGCTCGGCAACCTCGTCACCGTCGCGCAGATGACACATCTGCGGGTGGCCGCCTTCGAAGAATTCTTCTTCCCCAAGCAACGGGCAGGCTCCACCCTCGACGCCGTCGCTTCCGCCTTCCACGACGACGGTGTTTGGGCCTTGGCCAGCATCTACCCCCGCTATCAATGCGACTACGGAGTACCCCGGCGCCCCGGCACAGTTCCGGACTACCCCGAGCCCTACCTCTACGTCGACTGCCCGAACCCCGATCCGAACCTGCTCCCGCGTGGTGCGCGCAACGCGCCGCGCCCACCGGGCTGGAACACCCCGATCCTGCCGCCGGGCGCGGACCCACTCACCACCGCCGATCCCACACCCACTGGACCACTCACCATTCCGACACCGTTCGGTGGCGGCCGTCCCCCGTCGTACGTGCCCCCCAGGTAAGGAGTCACACGCCATGAGCACACCGACACCCACGCAGTCTTCCGAGGACGAGGAGTCGGCAGGAGATATCGACGGCATATCACCCGGGTCACCGAGCGGCACCCGGCGCAGCCGTGCCGTGATCATCGGTCTGACGGTACTACTCGCCGCGGCGGTGACCACGTCCTGCATTCTCGGATGGAAGGTGAAGCAACGCAGCGATATCGACCGGGCGGCGCGCGAAGCCCTCTCAGCAGCACAGCAATACGCTGTGCTATTGACCAGTATCGACGCCAGTCGTATCGATCAAGATTTCACCGCGATCGAATCCGGTGCCACCGGCGAGTTCAAGGACATGTACGCCAAGTCCGCTGTCCAGCTCAAACCTTTACTCGTACAGGCACAATCGGTGAGCAAGGGACATGTCACGGGCGCGAGCATCCAGTCGGCGACACGAGAACAGGTCGTGGCCATGCTGTTCGTCGATGCCGAGATCACCAACGCGACCACAGGCCAGCCACGAGTCGACCGCAATCGCATCCTCATCACCATGGACGATGTCGATGGCCGCTGGCTCGCCAGCAACGTCGAACTCGTGTGAAGCGGTGGCGACTTCGCGTATGCGTGCGGATTACCACACGCCGGAAAACCTTCGGATTCCCTCCGCTATCGGTACCGGGGTCAATGCGCTGCTCCTGTGCATCGCGGTATCGACCGCCGTGCACTTGCGTCAGGTCGCGATCGTGGCGCAGCAGGTGGCCGACACCCTTCACAGCGCCTCCGTCCTCAGAGGCTCACGATCGGGCCGCCGGTGGACCAACCCCCCTGCCATGCAGTCTATTCTGCGTGGTGCGATCAGCCGGTTCGTGAGTTGTCAGCGAGCTCGTATGCGTGCCGTTGCGGATATCGCTATCGCAGTTCACTCCGCCGAAGGCGGAAGGCACACCCTCACCGAGCTGATCGACAACGCCTGCAACTTCTCCCCGCCCACCACCGAGGTACGCCTCTACGCGGCCGCAGTCCCTTCCGGACTGCCGCACTCGGCGAGTTTCAGCAGGCGATCATCGGCCGTCTGCCCGAGGTCCCTGCCCTTTCCGCCGCCGCTCAGGAGAACAACCGATGACGACTTCTGAGCCCGTACAGCTCAGTTGGCAGCTTCAACAGCTCCTGACGTGCACGCCGGGCACTCGGCGTGCACTGCTGCTGTCTCTCGAGGCCACGATGACTCAGAAGGGTATGGACGTCGACGACCTCACCGGCGTCACAGGCAAGTCCACGACGACCGTGGCCTACGACTTCGGACTATCGACAGCTCCGAACCCCGAGCTCTCACCACGACAGACGACACCACCCACAGTCGACGACTGAGCCGACTGATGACTCCGGATCCGGCCCTCCTTACCGGCCACACCAGCAGAGTGTTTTCAATGGCGTTCAGCCCTGATGGCAACCTGATTGCCATTGGCAGCGAGGATGCGACGGTGCGACTGTGGGATGTCGCCACCCGCGAACCGATCGGCGCACCACTCTGCGGCCATGCTGGTTTTGTGGTGAACCTCATTCGACCTCACCCGCCCTACTGGAATCGACTCCGCCGCATGGGAAGCGATCCGCAGCCATCGCGACCGGTTGCAGAACGCCGTAACGAGTGGTGACAAGTCACTCACACTGGGGCGTGCCAAGGAGTTGGTTGAATCTGTTGCGCGAGTAGTCGTTACCGAACGAGGTGAAGTCGCACCCGCGAACATGACCTTCCCGAACCTCGTCGATGCTGCTCACACGGCGTTGAAGCGCCAGCCAGGCACCGATCTTTCACAGGATCCTGAGCTGCGGGGAGTTGTCCAGGGAGCGATGAAGATCGTAAAGAGCATCGGCGACATCCGGAACTCCTTTGGCTCGGGTCACGGACGCGCTCGTGAGGTCGTCGTCATCGATGAGATGGTCGAGGTTACCTTGGCGGCCACATTTCTGTGGGTTCGCTGGGCGCTCCGGCGGCTCGCCCCGCTGATCCTTGGCCAACCGACAACGCTCATCAACAATCTGCTGGGCGGCCACGTCTTCTACTCAGGTGGCCTGGCCGAGCGGCTGGTTGCGGCCAACATCGCTGCCCTTGAGGAACCGATCCAACAAAAGCTCGGTACTGCTGTGGCGCAGCGCGCGATGGGCGGGACGTTCCTGGTTCGGATTGAAGGTGTTGAAGCATGTGCAGCGTCGCCGTCGCTCGACGCCTGGCCGTTGGCTTACCGGAGGGGGATCGTGGATGGGCTCTTCTTCAACGAAATCGGAGAAGTGAGGACCATCGATTGGGCGGTAGCGCTGATACCCGGTGTGCTCAGGCCGGTCCGGGACCAGGATGCCGAGCTCAAACGACTTTCGTCCTTGATCGGGCAGAACCCGATCAGGTCTGGTGATTGGAACAGGGACTACTCGCTCTGGCAGTCTGCACTAAGGTTGGTCACAAATTTCGATCAGGCGGCACGACCCTCGTGGACTGCGATTGCGGGTCTGTGCGAGCCTGAGCCTCCGTTCTGACCGTATTCGCCGTAGGTGAGACCCCGCCTCGAAACCTTGGATGCGAGACGGCCTCGAATTTCCGCGTGGCGTGTCAGCTGGGTGCGGCAAGATAGCTGCATGTCGAATCAGAATGTCCGATTCAGTGGCGACCATTCCGATTTGGTCCAGCTGCTGGACTGGTTCCGTCGCGACGACGTCCTGCGCGGGCGGGCACAGCTCCAAACCCCGTCGCTAAGCGATGGACAGATGGGTGGGCTCGCCGACGTACTGATGGTTGCCTGTGGCGCCGGAGGAATCGGCACCGTCCTGGTCGGTTCGCTCAGGACGTGGTTTACCACCCGCCACTCAGACCTGACCCTGACCGTCACACTGCCCAACGGCACAGAAATCCTGCTCGATGGGAAACGCGTGAAGCAGCAGGAGACGTTCGCCAGCCTCCAGAAGACGCTCGACTCCTTGGACACCACCCGATGACTCGGCGACCGGATGCTGATCGCTCTCGTGCGGTTCTGATCGGTGTCAGTCGGTACGAGACCGGTGAGCCGAGCTCGTCCGACCCTTCGGAGGAGCTTCCGCCGCTCGAATCGGTTTCCTCCAATCTCGCCGACCTACGGCAATTGCTGACCGAACCAGACCTGGGAACGTTCAACCAACAGCACTGCGTAGTTGTCGAGAACCCGCAGCGTGCCAGCGGAATCGGTGGGGTTGTTTCGGCGGCTGCGCGTGACGCCGAGGACGTTCTGTTGGTGTACTACAGCGGTCATGGCCTCGTCGATAGCCGCGGGCGGTTGTACCTCGGGCTCCCCGGAAGCAGTCCGACGCAGGCACCCTGGACGTCTCTTTCCTTTGAGACGTTGCGTGAGGCGCTGCTAGATAGTCCGGCCAGGCTCCGGATCCTGATCCTGGACTGCTGCTTCTCGGGCCGCGCATTCGAGGCCATGGGTGTTACCGATACCTTGCAGGACAGCCAGTTCGACATCCAAGGGACATACACGCTCACGTCCTCCGCAGCGAATGAACCGTCCTTTGCACCAGCAGGCGAAAAGCACACGGCCTTCACCGGTGCTCTCCTGGACATCGCTCGGCAGTCACCAGGACTCACCCTCGAGGACTTGTACCGCGCAACTCAACGCCATCTGGCCGCCCAGGGCCGCCCTGAGCCTCGTCGCAGAAGCGTCAATGTGGCCGGCGACTTGGTAATTTTCGGCCATCCTTCCCATTCCGCCTCTGCTCGCACCACCGAGATAGAACAGCAGCCTGAGCGCACCTACGAGTTCGACGAAGCACGCAGGGTCACATCTCACGTGGCACCGAACCCCGCAGTACCGCAGGGATTCTGGGATGTCACAATCCGCAATGGCAGCGCCACACCCATGGCAGGGCTCGAAGTGGAGGTCTATCCCGTCGACAACGACGGAACTCGCACTGAAGGCGAGTGCGTCACAGCCAAGGGTCATCCCATGCTATGGAAGGTCTATAGCGAGGGAGCCCGCGCACAGGTTCGGAAAAAGGTCAGCGCGTTCGACCACTACGGAGCTAATCCATTTGCTCAGTTCAGCATCGCCGGGGCGATGGAGGACCGCATCATGAGCATCGTCGACCCGATCGCAAGCAGTGCCATGGCCCAGATGGAAGACTTCTTCTCAGATTCCTTACCCGCAGGAGAAGAAGAGACGGTGCTCTACTACGCGCCTGATGCCGCGACAGTTCGCGCGGACCTCACGTTTACCGACATCTCCGGAAGACGATGGACAAGGTCTCACGACCAACTGCCGCGACCACTACGCGGTTGACTGATCGGCGGGCCGCGTTGGGGAAGCGACCGTTTTCATTACCGCGCTCCGGAACCTGCACGGGTGCAACTGCCTATTAGGTGCCACCTATCAGTGGTCCACCGATAGGAGTCGTTCACTCTGTGGAAAACCATAAGAACGCCATGCCGCTTCCAGAATTGGGTTATTGCGGTCGGTCCGGGTACGTACATTACGAAGTGAGATTACACCGCCCTTCCGGTCCCGCATGAGCGCCAGAAGAGCGTCCTGCATATCCGCGCCATGAGTGACAATCGCCTCAATCTCGCGAGCGCTTGCCGCTGCGACTGGTACGTCAGGAAGTGTCCCACCCGGAATCAGCACTGTATCGTGGTCAAGGAGGTACGCCGCTGCCGAGTAGATTGGCTCTGCCGATACGATCAGTCCTAATATTGGGCGATCTGTTGGAATGTGGCTAAACTCCGATCTGCCTGTTGCGAGATTATCGACTGTCCTAGTCAGTTGCCCATGCGCCTTGTTGAGAGAATCTTCCAAGTCCTTAAAAAGTTCGGGGTCACCTGCTCGCGCTGCCAGCGCGAGCCGCTTCAACTTACACTCCACGATGAGAACGAGATCCGGCATGACCACGAACCAGTCGACGCTCTTCTGTTCGTTCTTGCCGTAGACGATTTCGGGGTGCACCTCGGCGCCCGCGATCAAGCGGAGATTGCGGCCGATATAATGCTCAAAAAGCTTACCTAGGTCCCTTGCAAAAGCGCTGCCGTAGCGCGAAATTCCTGAGTAATACAGTCCGCCGGGCGTGACTGTCCGCATTATAAGTCTTGGTGCAGGCGCGACAGGTCGACCCTGCCCGAGCTCGATGAAGGGGGTCCGGACTAGTGGGTTGTAGTCGTAGCGCGCAAGCCGTTTCTGCTTGAGCGAGTTCTCCGTAAAGTCTCGCTTGAACTCTTCACGGGTTGCCGTCAAGCGGTTTAGTAATGTCTCAATACTGTTGCGTGAGAATCGTTCTAACACATCTTCGAAGTTCGGCTGATCGAGCCAGGCTGGATTGAATACTCCTCCGTTCATTTGAGCGCCAACCTGAAGCACAAATACCGCACCGACAGCCTCGCTGAGTGACATCCCTTCCAATATTTCCGTCAATGAATCCGGCGTGATTATCGACGTGTCAACCTCCTTGAGTCCGTCCAGTAGCATCGCGTGCGATCGGGCGATCTCTCCAAACATTGATTCCTGCCATGGGAATTGCTCGTACAGGATCGGAGTGAGTATCGACAGCATAAAACTCGGATCGCCCGGCTCGACGTGGGGTTTGGACTCGGAGTTGAAGAACTTCCACATGAGCCTCTCGAGAGCTTTGTCGGACACGCCCTCGTTTCGATGCTCGTTTCCGTGCAACAGCGATTCACGGGCTGCGGCAGCCAAGCCCCAAGGTGGCATCTGACGCTTCACTTGGTTCGAGTACGGCGGCTCGCCAAGGCTGGCCGATAGCCGTGCCAGGACTGGAATGAGCTCACCCGGCTTGAACGCGCGGCATGCCTGAATGAACTCTTGATAATTATTACTCGCCACGAGGGTGAACACCTGGGCCGTACCCCGTAGATGGGACCGCCCGGTATTAGAGTCCTTGTTTGGCCTGGTGAGGGCCGAGAAGGGACACTGAGGACATGGCAGGACGCAAGCGGCATTCCGCGGAAGACATCGTGAGGAAG
>NZ_JAFMPL010000182.1:0-8215 GCF_019038455.1 Nocardia noduli | reverse complement strand
CCTGGCTACACGCGTTCAAACGGTTGCGTATCCGCTACGAACGCCGCGCCGACATCCACCAAGCCCTACTCAGCCTCGCCTGCGCGGTCATCTGCCTCCGCAAACTCATTCTGAACTGATCTGTTAGGACCAGAGTGCGGAGATGGACGAGCACGGTGCATTCAGCATCGCCACGAACTCCGAGGTCGATTTCGCAGACCAAGTTCGCCATGGCACGGCAGAAACGAGAGCACGAACGGACTTCTACATTACCGGTATAGCATGCGGTGTGGTTTGCCACCAGATCGGTCGTCTACCTGAACTGGTGGGTTTGCTTTCGATCATTGCGATCAACGGTGAGTTGTTCCACTGGGGAAGTTATGAGGTGGCACCGCGACCGCAGTAGGTGTGATCTTCTGAGTGTGAATAGGCCGACGGAGAATCCGGTCGGTGTATGTCTGGATTGATCGCAGTAGGTTCGGGTGCACCATCGCCACGTAGACACCGACGATGCTCGTTCTCGCTGGCTCGTCGACTCGGGTGTGGGTGGTGCCGCAGAGCTCAGCGGTGGGAGTATTTGGCGATCACCCTGCGCGGAGCTCACGAGGCCAACGAAATTCGACCTGAGTCGACCTGCCGGTTCCGTGCCGCCGACGTAGGGTCGTCTCTGGTGTCGGCACGCCGTTGGTCGAAGATCTGAAGCCACATCCGGGACGATGTATAGCCGAATGTTCTTTGGCTGATCGAGTCGCGATATGAATCGGCGGACGGAACGAACCGGACGGGTTGTTAGCGTGCAGAATTCGGTGCTAGCCTGCGCGCATGGCTAAGTCTACTGTGATCGTCACCAGAGATGACTGGACCGGCGATATCGTCGAGGCGACCGATATTGCCCCCAAGCAAATCACCACGTTCAGTTTCAATGGGCGGGAATATTCACTCGATCTTTCGATGGCGAGCGCCGACGAGCTGCAGGCGGTGCTCGCTCCCTGGATGGAGAAGGCGTCGAACGTTAACGTTGTCGGGCGGCGGGCTCGGCAGGCCCGGACCGGGGGCCGGCAGTCCGAGGAGACAACCTCCGAGGGCCGCACCGATATTCGTGAATGGGCGCGGCGCAATGGGTTCGATATCGGCCCGCGCGGCAGAATCCCGGAAGTCATCGTGCAGGCATACCAGGACCGCGATGACACGCTCCAGGAACCTGTCGACGACGAATACTCCGGTCCCGAGTCCGAGGCCAACGTCAGCGCGGTGACTGTCGATGCGGGACCGGCCGTCGAAGCGGAGCAGGAGCATGTCGGCGACGAATCCAAGCCGACCGTCGCCGAACGTGCGGCAATTCGCCAGTGGGCACTCGCGCAGGGGCGGGATGTGAAGTCTCGCGGCCCACTGTCACCGGAACTCATCCGCGACTATCGCCAAGCGCATGCCGCAGCATAACCCGATCTCTCGCGCCGACGCGGACATTCAGTTCGTGCCGGTGGGTGGATGTCGTCGGACGGTCGCTGAACCGAGCCTCGGTGGTGAATTCAGGTGCACAACAACCTTATTCACCTCCGAGTAGCGCGAAGAGTGCGACGGTGGTCGCATCACTGACACTTGGTGCCGCGATCTTGGTGAGGTGGTGCCCAGGGCTTGGGTAATGGCGGCCTCGGTGAGATCTCGGATATCGGCGGTGGTGCCGGGTACCTGTTGAGCCGGATAGGTCAGTGCCAGTCGTCCCTGCTCGGGGGAGCCGTATGGCGATCCGGCCCTCGACAGCGATGACCTTCTCATCGACGGAAATGCGCCCGCTGTCCTGCGCAACGGCGACTCGGGAGTACTGCCGCAACCGACCTTGGCGACATCGCGGCCCTCATCGACTCGGCACGTGCCGCGGGCACGCGTATCAACCTGCGGACAATCGGTGAAGTCTCGAAAGTGCTTGCCAGCGTGGAACTCTCGAGTCATCGAATCGTGCAGGAGGCACTGAGCAATGCCATCCGCCAGGTATACCTGTCCGGATCCAGATCGCCACCACCGGCGTAGAGATTCGCGTGCGGGTTGTGAGACTCGTGCTCCGGTTCCCAACCGCGCTCGACGCGCCCGTCGACACCCGGTCGGTCACGACCTCGCGGAACCGGAAGTACCACGGCGACAGGGCATTGCCCATTCCAGGGTTCGACGTCGAGGGTTCCGCCGACCATCGCGACGCGTTCTCGCGTCCCCAGCAGCCCGTGACCGGAGCCGGGGCACTCGGACTGTGCGGGTTGTCCAAGAGTGTGTCGGCTCAAGCCGCGACACATCGGTGGCGGCAACTGCTCGATCTCGATGACGCCGGATCGTTGTGGCTGCACACCTCCCGAAGTACCTCTCTCGATTCGGCGACGTTCCCGGGCCGGCTGTATTTGCTCAGCTGGCTCATCGCCGCGGAAGACAGTTCCGCTCCGGCGATTCTGGCGAGTGCGCGGCGGCCGAGTTTGGAGCTGTCGGCGACGACGATGGTGGCGGCTGCGGCAGTGATCATGGCGCGTTTGAGCGGGACTTCGAGGGTGTTCATATTGGTGATTCCGGCCACGGGGTCGATAGCGTCGGCGCCCAGGAACGCCCAGTTCGCGGTGTAGTCGCCGAGGAAGGTGATGGCGTGTTCACCGACGAGGGTGAACACCGAGCCCAGGAGTTCGCCGCCGGTGACCAGCAGCCGGGTCTCGGGCAGCCCCGCTACATATTTGGCGATGCGCAAGTCGTTGGTGATCACGGTCAGCCCGGTCCGGCGGCGCAGTGCGACCGCGATCTCGTAGGTGGTCGAGCCGCTGTCGAGGATGACGGTGTCGCCGTCGCCGATGAAGTCGACCGCCGCCCGCGCGATGGCGGATTTCGCGTCCAGTCGCTCGCCTTCCTGTATCGCTTACGGCAGTTTCACGTCGCTCCGTGGGTAGGGCGGGCTCCGCCGTGTGTGCGTTGCGCCTGGCCCGATCGTTCGAGCGCGTCCAGATCACGCCGGATGGTCGAGGCGTCGACGCCCATCTCGTCGGCGAGGGTCTTCGCTTCCACGTAGCCGTCGGTGATGAGGCGGTGCAGTATCTCGCGGCGGCGAGTGCTGGCGAGCGACGGCATTCTCCGGTGGTTTCTCGGTTCTGATCGAACCCTGCTCATATTCCGAATCGTACGTCGATCGCGCGAAATATTGACAGCCGACCACGAATCGGTGCATGATTCCGTGCAGTAGATACCTGAATTCGTGTAGATGGTGCGCGATCGGCTGTAAGGAACTCTGTGAGCGATCCACTGAAGCAGTTGGCCGATGAGGGTGTGTCGGTGTGGCTCGACGATTTGGGCAGACACAGGCTCGTCTCCGGAAGTTTGGAACGGCTGGTGCGTAGCCGTGCGATCACCGGTGTCACGACGAATCCGACGATATTCCACAACGCACTTCGCGCCGTGGGCGACTATGACGCCGAGCTGCGCGATTTCGCGCAACTCGGCTTCTCTGCCGCGGAAGTCGTTCGCTTGCTGACCTCTCAGGATGTCCGGGCGGCATGCGATGTCCTGCGGCCCGTGTTTCAGGAGACCGATGGTGTCGACGGTCGGGTATCGATCGAGGTGGACCCACAATGGGTGGGAGACACGCAGCGCACCATCGCGGAGGCGCGGGTCCTCTGGTGGCTGGTCGATCGTCCGAACGCGATGATCAAGATCCCCGCCACCCCCGCGGGGTTGCCTGCGATCACCGCCTGCCTGGCCGAAGGCATCAGCGTGAACGTGACGCTGATCTTCTCCGTGGAGCGCTACTACGCGGTGCTCGACGCGTTTCTCGCCGGACTGGAGGCGGCTCGCGGCGCAGGGCGTGATCTGTCTCGGATCGCCTCGGTCGCATCGTTTTTCGTATCCCGAGTCGACACAGCGGTGGATCGGCGACTCGACGCCATCGGGGGGTTCGAAGCCGGCGAGTTGCGCGGATCCGCGGCCATCGCGAACGCCCGGTTGGCCTACGAGTCATACGAGCGCATGTTGCGTGGCCAGCGGTGGGCGCGCTTGGCCGAGGCGGGCGCACGGCCGCAGCGTCCGCTGTGGGCGTCGACCGGGGTCAAAGATCCCGCGTACGAGGACACGCGATATGTAGTGGAGCTCGTCGCGCCGGGGACGGTCAACACCATGCCGGAACCGACACTGAACGCGGTCGCCGATCATGGCGAGATCCGCGGGGACCGAGTCAGCCACAGTTACGCGGCCGCGCGGAGCGTGCTGGATCGCCTGTCTGCTCTCGGAGTCGATCTCGACGGCATACTCGCGCAGCTGGAACAGGAGGGTGTGGCCGCGTTTCAGGCTTCGTGGCTTGCGCTGCTCGCCGATGTCGAAATCGCACTCGGTGCCCGTACCCAGGTCGGCGGGCATCACCGGATACAGGACGCGGATGATGCCGCGGTCGATGAGCGAGTGCCGCGGTCGAATGCTCGGTGAACAGCGAGTCGGCACAGCGCCGTGGGGTCGTGATCGGCGGGCCCGGACCGAAGACTGTCGAGAACGGTGAGGGAATTCGTATGCAGGTGGGAATAGTCGGCGCGGGCCGTATGGGAGCAGGTCTGGCACGGCGGCTGGTTCGCCACGGACACACCTGTGTGGTGTACGACCCGGACGTCCAGGCGGTAGACCGCTTGCGTGCGGACGGCGTGATCGGAGTCGGGACACTCGAGGAACTGGTCGCCACCCTGGAGGGTCCGCGAATTGTCTGGGTTATGGTGCCTGCCTCGCTGACCGGTGCGGTCATCGAGAATGTGCTCAGGTTCCTCGTCGCCGACGATGTCGTGATCGACGGCGGGAACTCGTTCTATCGCGACGATGTCGCGCGTGGTCGTGCGCTGGCCGAACACGGAATCCACTACGTCGATGTCGGTACCAGCGGCGGTGTCTACGGCATCGAGCGCGGATTCAGTCTGATGATCGGCGGTGATCCGGCGATTGTCGAACGATTGGATCCGATCTTTCGTGACCTGGCTCCGGGTGTAGCCGCCGCTACGCGTACTCCTGGGCGGAGCGGCACTGTGGCGCGGGCTGAGCACGGGTATCTGCACTGCGGCGCCATCGGTGCGGGACATTTCGTGAAGATGATCCACAACGGAGTGGAATACGGCCAGATGGCAGCGCTGGCAGAGGGAATGGCGATCCTACGGAAGGCGGGTATCGGAATCTCGGCACGGACCGGAGATACCTCGATCGAGGCGGTCGCCGACGCCGACTTCTATAGCTACGACTTCGATATCGCGGAGATCCTCGAGGTGTGGCGGCGCGGCAGTGTTGTCAGTTCGTGGCTGGTGGACCTCACGACGGCGGCAGTGCACGCCGATCCGGAGCTCAGCGGTTTTTCGGGCCACGTAGCGGATTCCGGAGAAGGTCGCTGGACGGTGCAAGCCGCGATCGACGAAGGAGTGCCCGCGCATGTACTGACCGCAGCCCTGTACGAGCGGTTTGCCTCACGAGGAGAGGCCGACTACGCGAACAAGGCACTGTCGGCGATGCGCATGGCCTTCGGCGGCCATATGGAAAAGGCGGCAGAGGCGTGAGCGTGGATACCTCGCAGGCGTGGGCGCGGCTGCGAGCGCATCGCACCGATATGGCAGGTGCGACGATGACGGATCTGTTCGCCGCACAGCGCGACCGAGGTCAGGAGATGACCGTCGAGCATGACGGTATCGTGCTCGACTTCTCGAAGAATCGCGTCACCACACACACGATGGATCTCCTGGTGGGGCTTGCCCAGGAGGCCGGCCTCGAGGCCGGTGTCGAAGCCATGTTCCGCGGCGAGCGCATCAACATCACCGAGGATCGCGCGGTGCTGCACACCGCGCTGCGCGCACCGCACGACACGGTGGTCGAAGTCGAAGGTCGAGACGTCGTTCCCGACGTGCACGGTGTTCTGGAACGAATGGGCGCCTTCGCCGATCGGGTGCGGTCGGGCAGGTGGCGGGGTATGAGCGGGAAACCGATTGCCGCGGTGGTCAATATCGGGATCGGCGGGTCCGATCTGGGGCCGGCGATGGCGTATCAGGCTTTGCGAGAGTTCTCGACCGACACGTTGGATGTCCGGTTCGTATCGAACGTCGACGGCCACGACCTGGCGCGAACTTTGCGTGACCTGGAGCCGGAGACCACACTGTTCGTGATTTCATCCAAGACCTTCACCACGGTGGAAACACTGACCAATGCCCGGACCGCGAGGCGGTGGCTGCTCGCGTCGAGCGACGAACCCGACGCGGTCGCAAGGCATTTCGTGGCGGTCTCCACGAATACCGATGAGGTGGCCGCGTTCGGTATCGACCCGGCCAACATGTTCGAGTTCTGGGATTGGGTGGGCGGTCGCTACTCGCTGCATTCCGCGATCGGACTTTCGCTCGTGCTGGCGGTCGGGCCGCAGCGGTTCCGGGAAATGCTGGCCGGGGCACACTCGATGGACCAGCACTTCCGCACCGCGCCGCTGCGGCAGAATCTGCCGGTGCTGCTCGGGCTGCTGGGCATCTGGTACCGCAATTTCTGGGATGCGCAGACACACGCGATTCTGCCCTACGACCAGCGACTTTCGCGGGTACCCGCCTATTTGCAGCAGTTGGACATGGAAAGCAACGGCAAGTCGGCAGGCCGTGATGGTCGAGAGTGTCCGGTCGGCACCGCCCCGATCATCTGGGGTGAGCCCGGTACCAATGGCCAGCACGCCTTCTTCCAATTGCTGCATCAGGGCACGGTCTTCATGTCGTGCGACTTCATCGGTGTGCTCGAACCCGGCCACGATCTGCCCGGACACCACGATCTGTTGATGGCGAACTTGTTCGCGCAATCCGAAGCGCTGGCCTTCGGCAAGCCCGAGGACGACAGTGGTCCGCCAGAGTTGCGGGTACACCGACGTTTTCTGGGAAATCGGCCCAGTAACACCATTCTGATACCGCGTCTGACACCGTATTCGCTGGGGCAGCTGATCGCGTTGTACGAGCACAAGGTCTTCGCGCAAGGGTGGATCTGGGGTGTGAATTCATTCGACCAATGGGGTGTCGAGCTCGGAAAGGTACTTGCCAACAGAATTGTCGCCGAGATCGACTCGGAAGGTGATCTCACACACGACAGTTCCACCAACGCGTTGATTCAACGCTACCGGCACGCGCGCCGAGCGGCCGGTCGCAATCGGAAGGCAGGGCAGTGAGGCAGCTCAAAATCGGATACAAGGCGTCCGCCGAACAATTCGGACCGCGAGATCTCGTCGAGTACGCGGTGCGCGCTGAGGTACTCGGATTCGACAGCGTCGTCGTGTCCGACCATTTCCTGCCATGGCGACATACCGGTGGACACGCGCCGTTCGCGTTGGCCTGGATGGCCGCGGTGATCGAACGTACCGAGCGAGTCCAGATCGGTACGAGTGTGCTCACCCCGACATTCCGTTACAACCCGGCGGTAGTCGCGCAAGCCTTCGCGACCATGTCGTTGCTGTCGAACGGGCGAGTTCTGCTCGGCGTCGGGACCGGTGAAGCACTCAATGAAATCGCCGTCTCGGGTCGCGAATGGCCCGAATTCAGAGAACGGTTCGCCCGCCTCCGCGAAGCGGTAACCGTGATGCGCACGCTGTGGACCGATAGCGACGTTTCGTTCGAAGGTGAGTACTACACAACGGTGAACGCCAACATCTACGATCGGCCCGAGCGTCCGATCCCGGTCTACATCGCCGCGGGCGGCCCGGTCGTAGCCAAATATGCTGGACGCGCTGGTGACGGATTCATCTGTACCTCGGGAAAGGGCATGAAGTTGTACACCGACGACCTGCTGCCCGCCGTCGCGGCGGGAGCGGCAGCGGTACAGCGAGACCCGGCTCGAATCGACAAGATGATCGAGATAAAGCTCTCCTACGACCGCGATCCGGATCGAGCGCTCGCCAACACTCGATTCTGGGCACCGCTCTCGCTGACGGCGGAGCAGAAACACAGCGTCGGTTCCGCCGTCGAAATGGAACGGCTCGCAGACCAGTTGCCCATCGAGCAAGTGGCGCGACGATGGATCGTCGCCTCGGATCCCGAGGAAGCTATCGCGGGAATCGAACCGTACCTCGACGTCGGTCTCAACCACCTTGTGTTCCACGGGCCGGGGCATGACTGAGCGGTCCCCGATGACGAGACCACCCGGGAATAGAGTCGGGTGATTTCGTTCCGTGTTCAGTTGGTCCCGCAGGCCATCGGATGATGGGTGTGGGTGCAGGCCGCAGCGTACTCGGCCGGCGTGC
>NZ_JAFMPL010000181.1:0-8219 GCF_019038455.1 Nocardia noduli | reverse complement strand
CCGTTGGGGCCGCCGCGGGGCGCGCCACCGGGTCGCGGACCACCGGGAGGCGGCGGCGGGCGGTACCCGGGCGGCGGCGTCGCACGCTGCGGGTCGGGACGCTGCGGGTCGGGGGATCCGGGATGTGAACTTCGCTGAGCACGGCCGCCGTGCGGTTCATCGCCGTAGGGGGAAGTCTCGTAGGGCGAATTCACTGACAAGATCTCCATAACTCGTATCGGACTGCGGGACAGGGCGCGGTCGTTGACATCGCGGGGACGGAGACACGGGGGCTCCGCATGTCATCCAGGTGGCAGATGACCATGCACACTATTCGGCGACAGTACGCCGGTTGGTCCGGGTACCGGTACGCCGCCGTGTCGGCGTCGGGGCTGTTCCGAGTACATAGGACTGCACGAGATGATTCCAGCTGCAGCTCCGGCACACCTCGACGACGTGCACGGAGAACTCCTCGCGGCTCTCGGCCAGGCGAACCAGTTCCTCGGGCGTGCGGGCCGAGCCCGCCATCTGACCGAGGCCGTCGCCGTAGACCCAGGAAACCAGCGTGAGCTGTTCTTTCCTGCAGATTGGGCACGTGACCTCGCTCCCCCGACCGTGGAATTTCGCCGCACGCAACAGGTAGGGATTCGCATCACATACCTCGGCGACGTCGACCCGGCCCGCATAGACGTCAGCCAGCAGCGACCGACGCCGAAGCGCGTAGTCGACGACCTGCCGCTGAATTCGCACGAGAACCAGAGTAGCCGTGTCTGATTGGCGGCGCTGGCGCGCGGCGGTTCCCGACCGCCGCCCGTGAGGGCCGTCGGTGATACCGCACGCGGGCGATGTTCCGACGAGAACATACTCATCGCCGCGCTGACCGGGCCACCGCCGTTTACGATGCACCCGTGTCCACCACCGCTTCAGGGCGCATGCGAGCGCGTGACCTCGACCGCTCCACGGTGTCCAGCGTGCTGGACGCCGCCTACGCGGAGGGGCAACTCGGCGCGGGCGAATACCATGACCGCACGGCGCGCGCCGCGTCGGCCAAGACACTCGGTGAACTCGACGCCCTGGTCGCCGACCTGCAATCGCCAACGGCGGTAACCGATCTCACGTCGCGGCGGGCGGGCGCCTCGCGTGACACCCGAACGACGAGTTGGCGCAACGCACTGATCGGCCGACGGTCGTCCGGTGGTTACCCCGGCCACACCCGGGCCCGTGAGATCGATCGCGCCGCGACGGTGCGCGCCCTTGACGACGCGCGCGCCGAAGGACAGCTCACCGCGGACGAACACGCGGCGCTCACCGAACTCGCCGCCGAGGCGAGAACACTCGGTGACCTGGCCGAACTGGTGGACGATCTCCAGCGCCGCGCCGACGCCCCGCGCCCACCGAGTCCGCCGCGCTCATATCGGAGCACCGTGTTGAACGCCACCCTCGGGGTGCTGGCGGTGCTGGCCGCGATAGCGGGTTTCGCGGTCACCGGAGGCGAGGATCCCCCGCCCGTCGCGCAGGCGAGCGTGCCGCTCGACCTGTCGGCGGTGGAACCGCTGGTCATAGCCACGCCCAAGCTCACGACCGCCGAGGGGATGACGCTGTTCCGTGAGCGCTATCGCGCCAAGTTCGGCGACACGATCGTCGATGAGGTGTGGTTCCACGAGGATTACGCCTCGGTGAAGCGCGTGGCTCCCGACGGCGCGCAGTGGACGGTCGGCTACGACTATCGCGGCGGATTCCAACCGGCGCCGGGGCCCGTCCTTTCCACCCGCGAACGCGACAGGGTGCCCGTCGATCTGGCCACCGTCGATTTCGAGGCCATCGGCAAGGTGGCAGCCACCGCGCCGGTGACGACGAAAGTCCCGCAGGGCGTCGTCTCGACTGTTTCCATCGATGTCCCCAACTCGGGTTCGTTCGGCGGCAGGCCGGTCGCGGAGATCAATGTGCGCAACGAGCGCTCGCAATACGGCGACGTGCAGGTTTCGATTACCGGTGAAGTACTGAAGGTGCGTGAGGTCCGATGAAATCGCCGGTGACGAACGAAGCGGTGCGGTGATGGCGTCGACGACCTCCCCGGTACGGGCGCGCGACGACGACCGCGCCGATGTCTGCGGCCTGATCGACGCCGCCCTGGCCGACGGCCAGTTGAGTTCGGACGAACACGCCGCGCGCACCGCGGCCGCGATGAAGGCCGAATATTTCGGTGAACTGGACAAACTCACCTGGGATCTCCAGATTCCCGGCGCGTTCGCCGACGCACCGGTGGTGCGCGGTGGTGTGCGCAGGCGCACGCGCTGGTGGATTCCGGTCGGGGTCCTGCTCGTCGCCGCCTTGCTCGGTATGGCCGCGGGCTGTGTCGGCTCCGCGGCCGACAAGATCTCCGGGCCGCCGCTGCCGGATCTGACGACCGGGGCGGGCCAGGCCTATTTCCTCGATCGATATCGGGCGGAATTCGGCGATACGGTCGCCGACGACTTCACGATCTACCCCGGCTACGCGCTGTTCCACAGAAGTACCGACAACCCGCTGAAATCGCAGTATTACCATTTCGACGGCGATTTCGACGAGTTCGGTTCCGAATCCGCGCGCAAGCCGACCACCCCGACCGTCGACTACGGCGCCGTGAACCTGCCCGTTCTGGCTCGGCTACTGGCCGGCGCCGTCGACACCCTGAAGGTCCCGAACGGGCGTATCAGCCATATGAGTCTCCAGTTGCCATCCGGCTCGGAACCGGACGCCGCGCCCCTGGTCTCGATCTACGTCCGGAACGAGGCGCAGGACTCCGGTTCCATGGAGATCGCCTTCGACGGCGAAGTGCTCGAAGTCAGCCCACTGCGCAAATAGACGGCTGTAACCAGCGGAAACGCTACTTGTATCGGATACGACTGTGCATAGATGTATCGGCGCGATATAGTTTGTCATCGCATCCATTGGTTAGGTCTGGACACACGTCAGGGGGTGAAGCCCGATGCTCGAGTTGGCAATCCTCGGGCTGCTCCTCGAATCGCCCATGCACGGATACGAGCTGCGCAAGCGGCTGACCGGTCTGCTCGGGGCATTTCGGGCCTTCTCGTACGGTTCGCTCTATCCCACCCTGCGTCGCATGCAGGCGGACGGGCTCATCGCCGAGGAACTTCCCGCGGGCGCGGTCACCCGCCGCGCCAGGCGGGTGTACGACCTGACCCCGGTAGGCCGGGAGCGGTTCCAGGAACTGCTCGCCGATACCGGACCGCAGAACTACACCGACGACGGCTTCGGCGTTCATCTCGCCTTCTTCGGCCGCACCCCCGCCGAGGCGCGGATGCGGATTCTCGAAGGCAGACGCAGGCAGGTCGAGGAACGCCGAGAGGGATTGCGTGAGGCGATCAAGCGAGCCAGCGGCTCGCTCGACCGCTACACACGCCAGCTCCACCAGCTCGGTCTGGAATCAAGCGAGCGCGAAGTGCGCTGGCTCAACGAGTTGATTGCGGCGGAGCAGTCAACGAAGGCGGCACCACAGAAAGAGGGAAACATCGGCCATGACTGACACCAATACGGCTGGTAACGCCACCGAAGTACGCGTGGCCATCGTAGGCGTTGGCAACTGCGCCTCATCCCTGGTCCAGGGCGTGCAGTACTACCACGACGCGGACGAGACCGCGGCCGTGCCCGGTCTGATGCACGTGAAATTCGGCCGGTACCACGTCCGCGACGTCAAATTCGTCGCCGCGTTCGACGTGGACGCCAAGAAGGTCGGCTTCGACCTCGCCGAAGCGATCTTCGCGAGCGAGAACAACACCATCAAGATCTCCGACGTGCCGCCCACCGACGTCGTCGTGCAGCGCGGTCCGACCCTCGACGGCATCGGCAAGTACTACGCCGAGACCATCGAACTGTCCGAGGCCGAGCCGGTCGACGTCGTCAAGATCCTGAAGGACGCGAAGGTCGACGTCCTGGTCTCCTACCTGCCGGTGGGTTCGGAAGAAGCCGACAAGTTCTACGCGCAGTGCTCCATCGACGCGGGCGTCGCCTTCGTCAACGCGCTTCCCGTCTTCATCGCCTCCGACCCGGTCTGGGCGCAGAAATTCGTCGACGCGGGCATCCCGATCGTCGGCGACGACATCAAGAGCCAGGTCGGCGCCACCATCACCCACCGCGTGATGGCCAAACTGTTCGAAGACCGCGGCGTGCAGCTCGACCGCACCATGCAGCTCAACGTCGGCGGCAACATGGACTTCAAGAACATGCTCGAGCGCGAGCGCCTGGAGTCGAAGAAGATCTCCAAGACCCAGGCCGTCACCAGCAACCTGAAGAAGGAACTGGGCGCCAACGACGTGCACATCGGCCCGTCCGACCACGTCGGCTGGCTCGACGACCGCAAATGGGCCTACGTGCGCCTGGAAGGCCGCGCCTTCGGCGACGTGCCGCTGAACCTGGAGTACAAGCTCGAGGTGTGGGACTCGCCGAACTCGGCGGGCATCATCATCGACGCGGTGCGCGCGGCGAAGATCGCACTCGACCGCGGCATCGGCGGACCGGTCATCCCGGCGTCGGCGTACCTGATGAAGTCCCCGCCCAAGCAGCTGGCCGACGACATCGCCCGCGAACAGCTGGAAGCCTTCATCGCTGAATAGTTGGCGGCCCGGGGGCCGCGGGTTCGCGGCCCTTGTTGTCTCGCGTCCGAGCGGTCGATACTCGCGACTTCGTCGCATTGTCTCGACCGCTCGGACGCGAGACGGCCGCGAACGGGCGCTCGTAAGGCTCGCGCCGTGCGGGGCGGGGGTGGGTGTTGAGGGTGCTTGTGGGCTTGCCCGGTGGGGCGTGAATCGGGTGGGTTCGGGACTATGAATCGAAACCGGTCGGAGCTTCAGCTCCGGCCGGTTTCGTATTTTGTTGTCTTCCAAGGGGTTCAGTCGAGGGAGACGTATACCTCTACCGAGGTGGGGCCGGTGTAGCGCTCCAACTCGGCGGTGTGGGAGCGGGTGATGATGCCTGCGCTCTCGGCTTTCGCGACCTGGGCCCAGGCGGTGCGGAGCAGGTCGTAGGGCTTGTCGGAGACAACGAATTTCGCGTAGCGGCCCTGGGGGATGCGGGTCATGACGTCGCCGGCGTCCATTTCGTCGATATCGGCGATCTCGTAGCCGAGTACGGCGACGGCGTGGTCGTTCTGGGCGATGTAGGCGGCCACCCGTGAGACGTCTTTCTCCCTGGCCAGGTAGCGATCCCAGGTGAAGTTCACCAGGTCCAGATCGCGCGCGGCCACCTCGCGGCCGGACAGCGGGATGGTGAGCCCGGCGACCAGGCTCTCGTCCAACGTGACGATCTCGAAATCCACAGTCCGTTCCTACCCGTCACTCGGTTCGACTGCCACCGCGACGAAAACCTCCGCGGTGCGGGCATCGGGATAATGTTCCCAATCGCCGGTATAGGTGCGGACGATGCGGCCTGCCGCTTCCGCGTCCCACACCGCCCGCCAGATGCTGACGATGGTATCGCCGAGATTATCGCCGCTGGCGACGAAACGGGCGAAACGTCCCGCGGGCACCCGCGCGAGAACGTCACCTGGCAGCAGGTCGGCCACGCTCTGACAGCGGTAGCCGACGATATGCGTCAGATACGAATTGATCTCCGGCGCATGGTCGACGTACGCGCTGGTCGGTGGTCCCGGTAGGCGACGCGCCAGAACGCGCTTCCATGCTTCCTCGACCTTCGCGCGGCGCGGGCCTTCGACCGCGAGCGCCGGGCTGCGCAGCACCACGCCCGCCACCAGCGTCTCGGGTTGGTCAACGACATTGAAATCCACCGGCGTAGCCCCTATTTCTAGTCTGTCTTCACTATGCGGCGCTGCCGGGCCCATCGTGGCCGCGCAGGCAGATCGCCTCCGGCCCGTCGCTCGCGCCTGATATTCAATTCGCGGCAGTCGGCGGGCCGAATCGCGTTCGCCGCGTTGTCGTCGCTCGAGCGCATATCTTCCCGCATCGGTCTCTCGGTCTCGCCATCGGGCCGAATTCCGTTCGGCGCCGATACGCCCACTCTGACAAACGATGCTGCCATGTCCCGCGTTCCCGGTGGGCGTCGTAGGTCACAAGATCGACACTAGATGGCACGGTCGAGTGATTATCGCGGCGGGGCGGCGTGTATTTATCGCCCTCCGGGCACGTTCAGCCCGGGGAAGATCTCCGTCGGCCGGGGTTGCTCGGCGCCGGGCGGGATGATCACCGGCGGTGCGGGCTTGGTGGTCTGCGGCGGATTCAGGATGTCGTACGGGCCGCCCGAGGGTTTGCCGGGATCGATCACTCCGGGCGTCGCACCGCCTGGGACATCGAGTGTCGGAAATTGTTCTATCGGTGTTCCCTCCAATGCCGCGTCCATCATCTGTTTCCAGATATCGGCGGGTAATCCGGAACCGTAGATATCACCGCCACGGACTGTGCGAATTGCTTGTGATTGTTCCGAACCGACCCAGACGGCGGTGGACAACGACGGCGTGAAACCGATCATCCACGCGTCCTTGTTCGAATCGGATTCACCGAGTTGTGTGGTGCCGGTCTTGGCGCCGGACGGGCGTCCCGCGGCCAGTCCGTGGCCGTTGGAGTAGGTGGCGATCGGGAGCATGGCCTGCGCGGTGTTGTCGGCGACCGCGCGGGGGATGCGCTGTTCACCCGGCGGCATCTGCTCGCCCACCCTGGTCTCCTCGGCGCCGCGATCGAGCAGCACGCGACCGTCCCCGGTGACGACACGCTGGACGAAATAGGGTCGGTGATAGATGCCCGATGCCGCGATGGTTGCGTAGGCCGACGCCATGTCGATCGGACGAACCAGATACTGCCCCAGCACTATTCCGTTGAGCGGTCGACCGCCGTCCTCGGTGAGGGTCTTACCGGCGACGCCGGGGATCTCCTCGGGGATGCCCGCCTGGTGCGCGGCGTCGGCGATTGCCTTCGGCCCGTCGAACATCATCATGGTCAGCCGGTAGAAACTGGTGTTGAGCGACCGTTTCAGTGCCTCCGCCACGGTGCATTTACCGCAGTACTCACCGTCGACGTTGGTGATCTGGGTGCCGCGGTCGGTGACCGGCGCGCTGTCGATGACCCGGCTCAGCGGAATACTCTGCTGCTGGGCCGCGATGGCCGCGAAAACCTTGAAGGCGGAACCGGTTTGCAGCGGAGCCTGCGCGAAGTCGTAGCCGAAGCCGTCCGGCCCGCCGTAGTACGCGCGCACCGCGCCCGAACGCGGATCGATCGAGACCACCGCCCCGCGCAGGTGCGGCGGCTGGTTGTCGAGCCGATCGCTGATCGCGCCGAGCGCGGCCTGCTGGGCCTTGGGGTCGATGGTGGTGGTGATCTGGAGCGCGCCGGTGTTCAGTTCGCGCTCACTGATCCCGGACTCACGCAATTCGCGCACGACCTGGGTGCGGATCAGGCCTTCCGGTCCGCGCGATTCGGTGTCGTTCGGCAGATCGGCGATCGGCACGATAGCCGGGAAGACCGTCGCGTCGCGATCACCCGGCGCGAGCACCCCCATCTCCACCATGCCGTCGACGACGTAGTGCCACCGCGTCTTCAGTTCCGGCAGATGGGTTTCCGGATCGAGTATCGACGGCGTACGCAGCACCGCGGCGAGCACCGCGCCCTCGGCCAGAGTCAGTTCCGCGGGCGGCTTGGCGAAATACGCCTGCGACGCGGCGGCGATCCCATAGGAGCCGCGACCGTAGTAGACGGTGTTGAGGTACGCGGCGAGGATGTCGTCCTTACTCCACTGCCGCGCCATCTTGGCCGCGATGATCAGTTCCCGCATCTTGCGGGTGAGTGTGCGTTCCGACCCGAGGAACGCGTTCTTCACGTACTGCTGGGTGATGGTCGAACCGCCGCCCGCGTTGTCGTGCCCCGCGATGTTGTCGCGAACCGCCCGCAGGAATCCCGAGGTCGAGTATCCGGGATTGGTATAGAAATCCCTGTCCTCGGCCGACAGCACCGCGTCCCGCACCGGCTGCGGTACCTGCGCCAGCGGCACCGGAGTCCGATTCCCTTCCGGCGGAACCACCTTCGCGATCACCGTGCTCCCGTCCGCCGCGAGAACGGTGGCGATCTGGTTACTCTGCACCGCCTCCGGATCGGGAATCTCCGCACTCCAGTACACGAGGACGAACAGCAACGAAGGCGCCGCGACGAAGAGAATGAACAACGCCAGGCATAGTCGCCGAAACCGTTCCCCCCGCGTCCGCCGCTTTGGCGGAACATCCTCGGCCGCGACCCCACCCC
>NZ_JAFMPL010000180.1:0-8245 GCF_019038455.1 Nocardia noduli | reverse complement strand
GCGAAATCAGGCTGGTCCGGTGTCGGGCGAATGCAATCGACCGGGCACTCGGAGACGCAGCTGGCGTCGTTGCAACAACGCTGCGTGATTACGTAGGCCATATTTGCAGATCCTCGAAAATGTGCGTGGGCAGTGTGCCACCCTGGGGTTGAGGTGGACGGCGGTGTCACGGTGTAGCGGATAAGCGTATGTGACGCCGCTTTCAGTGTGCCTCGAGAGTGGCGTACGCCTCTCGGCGGAGTGCCTACCTCGCTATCTCAGCAGGCCCGACCCGCGTCGATCCACACCTCACCGGTGGTACGTCTTACTGTATTCGGCATGGTTCGGACCTTGATCCTCATGAGGCACGGCAAGTCCGCCTACCCGGACGGCGTCGGTGATCACGAACGCCCGCTGGCGCCGCGCGGACTGCGAGAAGCCGGGCTGGCGGGGCACTGGCTGCGTGAGACGCAGCCGCCGATCGACGCGGTCCGCTGCTCCACCGCCACCCGCACCCGCGAAACCCTGGCCGCGACCGGAGTCACCGCCCCCGTCGTGTTCGAACCGGGCATCTACGAGGCCTCCCCTCGATCGCTCATCGAGTTGATCCAGCTCAGCGATGACGACGTGTCGACGCTGCTGGTGATCGGGCACGCCCCCGGCATGCCGTGGACGGCGTGGGAGCTGGCGGGTAACCGCGACTCCATCCCGGCGATCGAACTGAGCCGGAAATTTCCCACCTCGGCGCTGGCGGTCCTCGAATTCGACCGGCCGTGGGCGCAGCTCGACCCGGGTGCGGGCGATCTGGTGCGGTTCCACATTCCCCGCTGAGCACGTCGCCACCTCCGCCCTCGCGCGGTCTCAGCGCGTGAGTTTGCCGCCGACCACCACGACCGCCCCGAGGACGATCAGCAGCACGAACGCGGCGAACCCCCCGACGAGCCACCACACCAGTCCGAGCGCGATGACGAACGGCGCCACCGCGATCGCGGCGATCACCGGGCTTTCCTTGACCGTCGCCCAGGCCGAACGGGCCCTGATCCGGTCGATGTCCTTACCTGCCATGCCACCAGGGTAGGCCCGAAATCGCCGGATGGGCCGGGCATACGCGGTTCGTGCCGTGGCCGCCGCTTCGATGTCGGTACCCGGTGGGATGCTGTGGCGATGGACTGGAAAATCGAGCTCGTCGCCATCCCGGTCACCGACGTCGACCGGGCCAAGGATTTCTACACCGGCATCGGTTTCAACGCCGATCACGACCACAGCCCCACCGATGACATCCGTTTCGTCCAGCTGACACCGCCGGGTTCGGGGTGCTCGATCTGCATCGGCCGCGGCATCACGCAGGCCGCACCGGGCAGCGTGGAGGGCATGCAGGTCGTCGTCGCCAGTGCCGAACAGGCCTACCAGCAACTGCTCGCTGCCGGGGTGGCGGCGACGCCGGTGAAGGACGAGGGCTGGGGCCTGTTCACCTATTTCAGCGATCCCGACGGCAACAAGTGGTCGGTCCAGGAATTGCCGAAATACAGCTGAGTCCGCGTGCCCGGCCGCGCGGCCGGGCATGTCGCGGGAACATCCGCCGTCGCGCGTTGTTGCCCTTGCTTGGAGTGCACTCCAGGTGGCTACCGTTGGTCGTGTTCGACGGGAAGGGCGAGGCAGTGGGCGAAACCGCAGCGGTGGACCGAACCGAGGCCGTGGATCGGGTGCGACCGCGCTATTCGATCGGTGAGGTCTCCGAGCGGTCGGGACTGAGCCGCGACACCCTGCGGTGGTACGAGCGGATCGGGCTGATGGATTACATCGGCCGCGATCACACCGGCCGACGGCGCTTCAGCGACCGGGACCTGGAATGGCTGGCGCTGATCGGGCGCTTGCGCACCACCGGAATGTCGGTCGCCGACATGGTCCGCTACGCGGAACTGGTGCGCGCCGGGGACTCCACCCTCCCGGAGCGGCTGGAGATGTTCCGCCGCACCCGCGCCGAGGTCCTCGCCAAGATCGAAGAACTTCGTCGGACCGTGGACGTGCTGGATTACAAGATCGAGATCTACGAAGGCGGTTCCGGCACGCCCGCCACGCACATCAGCGAAGGGATCAAGGTATGACAGCGACGGGAAGTCTTCCGACGGCACCATTGGGCGCGAGCGGTATCGACGTCGGTATCCAGGGCCTGGGTTGCATGGGGATGAGCGAGTTCTACGGCCCCTCCGACCTCACCGAATCACGGGCCACGCTGGAACTGGCGCTGGAATCGGGCGTCACCCTGTTCGACACCGCCGACGTCTACGGCTCCGGTCACAACGAGGAATTCCTCAGTGATTTCGTGCGAGCGAACCGGGACCGCGTGGTCCTCGCCACCAAATTCGCGATCGTCCGCAAAGCCGACGATCCGGCCTTTCGCGGTATCGAGAACTCACCGGACTACATTCGGGCCGCCGTCGACGCCAGCCTGCGCCGCTTGGGCATCGACACCATCGATCTCTACTACATGCACCGGCGCGATCCCCGGGTTCCGATCGAGGAATCGGTGGGCGCCATGGCCGAACTCGTCGCGCAGGGCAAAGTCCGCGCCTTGGGCCTGTCCGAGGTGACCGGTCCGGAACTGCGGGCGGCGCACGCCGTGCATCCCATCGCCGCACTCCAGTCGGAATGGTCGCTGTTCTCCCGCGACGTCGAGCGCACCGCGGTCCCCGCAGCCGCCGAACTCGGCGTCACCTTCGTGCCCTACTCACCGCTCGGCCGCGGTTTCCTCACCGGATCGTTCGCCGCCGCGGACGAATTGGCCGACAAGAACGATTTCCGTCGGGCCATGCCACGATTCTCGGGCTCGAACGCCACCGCCAACGCCGAACTGCTCGCCCCGCTGCGCGCCATCGCCGACGCCCGCGGCGTCTCGCTGGCACAGGTGGCGCTGGCCTGGGTGCATTCCCGCGCGGACGCGCACGGCGTGCCCGTCGTCCCGATTCCCGGCACCCGCAGCCGAATCAGGTTGGCCGAGAACACCGCCGCGGCTACCCTCGCGCTGACCGCCGACGAACTGGCCTCCCTCGAACCGATCGCCGACCGGGTCGCCGGACCTCGCTACGCGGATATGACGTTCACCTCCGCCGGTCGCGAATAGCGTTTCGCCGGAGTGGTTCTCGCACACGGTCCGCGGTAGATCGCGAGTCGGTCACCGGCTTTCAGGCGTCGGTCGAGACCGTCCGCCGTCGAAGGACGGTCGCGTCGAAAGCACCCGCTTCCGATTCGGCCGTCAGCCGACGACGACCGACACCGCGAGTTGCCGTGTCGCGTCGTCGACTTCGGGAATTCGGCATCCCAGCGCGACGATGTGATCGACCAGCGCCTGTTCGGGCGAGATGCCGTACTTGCGCAGGTTGTAGGGCACCGCGCCGGGCCAGACGAACGTGCCGTCGGTGTGGAAGTTCATCGGGACATCGCGGTCGGCGGGTGCGAACTCGTCGACGTCGAAACTGCGGGCGCTGAGGACGACCGGGGCGTGTTCGAGGTAGGCGAGCACGTCGGCGGCGATATCGGGAGGCAGCGGAGACCGCTCGAGGATCGGACGACCGGCGGAGTCTCGGCCGTCGATGGCGGGCGACAGGCGTGGTTGCGCGGTGCTCACCCCCGGAAATTTACCCTTTCGCGGATCGGCCGCGCGAGCGTCGGTCCGGAGCCGCCGCGTCGGACCACGGTCCGCTTGGTCGATCACGACGGGTGTGCGGCAACTACCATCGCGAGAGTGAATGGTGAACGGGTCTGGATCGACAAGCAGACGCCCTCGGCCCAGAAAGCACTGATCGCCGTCGCGATCGAGGTGCACACGGCGGGCGCGGCGGCGGGGCTGGACCGGCGCGTGATCGAACTGGTCAACGTGCGGGTCTCCCAGCTCAACGGCTGTGTCTACTGCCTGGGAGTGCATCACCGGTCCGCGCTCGCCGCGGGGGCCACCGAACAGGAACTGGCCGTGCTGCCCGCCTGGCGGCGCGGTGGTCCGTTCAGCTCGTTCGACCGTGCCGTGCTGGCGCTCGCGGAACTCACCGCGACCCTGCCCGACGAAGCGACGATGGACCGCGAATACGCCCGCGCTCGCGAACACCTGACCGACGATCAGGTGTCCGTCGTCGTCTGGGCGGCCACGGTCATCGGCGCTTTCAACCGTGTATCGATCATGAGCGGGCACCCGCTGCCCGCTCGGAAGGAGAAGAAGACGATGACCGAGCCCATTGCCGAGAACAAGGTCGCCGAGAACAAGGTCGCCGACAATCCCGGGAAGCACCGCTACGAGGTGTTCCACGGCGGCGCGCTGGCCGGGTTCGCCGAATACGTCGAGCGCGACGACGTCACCGATTTCATCCACACCGAGATCGACGACGCCTTCGGCGGCAAGGGCCTCGGCAAGGTTCTCGCCCAGCAGGCGCTCGAGGACGTCGTCGCCCGCGGCCGCGTCATCGAGGCGCACTGCCCGTTCATCCGCGCCTACCTGGACAAGCATCCGGAATTCGACGCGCACGTCCTCGGCAAGGGCATCCAGCGGTGACGACCGTCGCCGGGGCGCGCGGATGAGCGACCTGGAACCGTGCCCGGACGAGGCCGTGTGCGAACCCGCGCCGGGTCCGGGTCCGGTCACCGATTTGTATCCGGCGCGCGAGGTGCCGTTGGGCGGGGTACGCGGTGTCTTCGTCGAGCGGGTGCTGCCGCAGCGGGATCTGCCGACGGTCGGCGCGTGGTGTTTCTTCGACCATTTCGGCTCGCCCACGGTCACCAAGACCGACGCGCCGCCCGATATCGACCCGCATCCGCATATCGGCCTGCAAACGGTGACCTGGCCGTTCGTCGGGCAGATCCGGCATCGCGATTCGGTGGGCTCCGATGTCGAGATCCATCCCGGCCAGCTGAATCTGATGACCTCCGGTCGCGGCGTCGCGCATTCGGAGTACTACTCCGCCGACGCGCCCGCCGGGCACGGTCTGCAACTGTGGATCGCCCTGCCCGGTGACAGCACCGGGATCGACGCGCATTTCGAACAGCATCGCGACCTGCCGGTCCACGAAGTTCCCGGCCTGCGCGCCACGGTACTGATCGGCACGCTGGCCGGACAGACCTCGCCCGCACGGGCTTACACCCCGATCGTCGGCGCCGACGTCGTGCTCGAACCCGGGGCCGAAGTGACCCTGCCGTTGGAATACGCGTTCGAATACGCGCTCATGCTGGTCGAGGGTGATGTGCGAGCCGCCGGAATCGATCTCGCGCCGGGGCCGCTGCTGTATCTGGGTAACGAACGCGCCGAATTGCGCATGGAATCCACCTCGGGCGCGCATTTCCTGCTGATCGGCGGCGAGCCGTTCCGGGAGGAACTGGTGATGTGGTGGAATTTCGTCGCGCGCAGCCACGAGGAGATCGTGGCCGCCCGAAACGATTGGGAGAACCACGATCTCGACCGTTTCCCGGATATCGCGGGCCATACGCCAGAGCAGCGCATTCCCGCCCCGCCGCTGCCGGGATTACATCTGAAACCACGCAGACGCCGGGTCGGCACCGCTCACGACTGACGGTTCCGGCCCCGGCGCACGAGTGCGCGCGGGGCCGGTTCCCGTCGTGTCTCAGCCCTTCGCGAGCAGGGCGTCCAGCGCGCGGTAGCTCTCGTTGAGTCCGGATTCCATGCCCGACTGCAACATTCCGTCGCGCTCCTGCGGGGTGTGGTACTGGCTGACCGTCACCACCTTGGTTCGGCCGTCGCCGAGGTCGATGAAACTGACGTCATCGATGGCGACGTGGCCGGGCATGCCGTCCCATTCGAAGCTCTGCACGATGCGCTCCTGCGGTGTGATCTCACGGAAGCGCCCCTCGAAGCCGTGGGTCTCGCCCTCGGAGTGCTCGACGAAGCGATAGTGGCCGCCCTTGCGGAATTCCCAACGCTCCACGTCGACCCGGTTGCCGCGCCCCCACCATTGGACGAGTTGTTCGATGCGGGCGTAGGCGGCCCACACGCGTTCGCGGGGTGCGTCGAAAACCCGCTCGACATGGATTTCGCGCTCCACGGGAGTGGTGATCGTGGCATCGGTTGTCGTCTGTGTGCTCATTCGTGTGGCTCCGTTCGCTCGAGGAATTCACCGAGACGGTCCATTCGGGCTTCCACCATGCGCCGATATCCCTGCAACCACGCCGTTTCGCGGTCGAGGAAATTCGCGCCGAGCCTGCAATATCGAGTCCGGCCACGCTTCTCCGTCACGACCATGCCCGCTTCCTCCAGCAGCCGAATATGTTTCTTGACGCCGGTCAGGGTCATCTCGAAACGTTCGGCCAGTGCGCTGACGGTCGCCGGGCCGCGGCCGAGGTGTTCGAGGATCCCACGCCGGGTGGGATCCGCGAGTGCGCCGAACGAGGCGTCCAGGAAGTCATACTGAACCATCAGGTTCAGTATTGCGGCCCGACAGCGCGATGTCAACGGACGCCGCGCGCAGCGGACCCGACCCGCCGCTACGGAACCACCGTGAAGAACTCGTAACTGTGCCCCTCCGGCGACCGCACATACACGCCGCGACCACCATCGAACCGATCGACGGCCCGATCCCACCCTCCGGTCGGCCCCGAGCCGTACGGCACATCGGGCAGACATTCCAGCCGACGCAACACCGCATCGAAGGTGTCGTCGTCGACGAGGAAACCGAAATGACCGGGTTCGACAGCGCCGCGATCATCGAAATCGAAGGTGAGGTCGGCATTGACGCGAACCGGAACGAACGGGCCCGCCGGTTCGCCGACGGAAACGCCGAGCAAATCCGCGAAGAAGGTGGCCGCCGCCACCCGGTCGACAGCCGGAACAATCGTGTGATTCAGGACGATCGTCATGCGCACCTCCGATTCATATGCGATACGCATACAAATATACATGCGGATCACACCCGAATCGCGATATTCTTCTCCCATGACCGCACAACCGGACGATCCCGCAGACGGAGGGCCCGCACTGTTTCGTGTTATCCGTTTCTGGTCGCGGCGCTGGATCAACCGCACGTCGGCCGACCTGCCCGACGAACTCCGGCACGCCCTGTCCGTGCAGGTCGTGGAGGCCGTCGCCGCGGCTTCGGGGGAATCGACGGAGGCGACCGTGAGCGCCGTCGCGCACCAACTCGGCCTCGACCACTCCGGGGCGAGCCGGATGGTCCGCGACGCCACCGCGGCCGGATACCTGCGCAGAAGCGAATCGAGTCTCGACCGTCGCCGGACCGTGCTGCATCTGACCGTTCGAGGCGAAGAACTGCTCGGCGAGGCCCGCGACTGGCAGCGCCGGACCTTCACCGAACTGACCGCGGACTGGAGCCTCCGCGACCGTCGGCGATTCGCCGGTTACCTGCGACGCCTGAGCGACGACATGCGGCCGTGACGCCGGTTTCTATCCGTCCTGAGCGGGCGTCAGCGTCTGCGTGCCGATAACGCGCAGCAGCGCCAATTTGTCCGCCGCGTCGGTACCCGGACGCGGCAGGTAGACCAGCAGTCGCTGCGCGGCATTCGGCGTGAGCAGGGTTTCGCACACCGTCTCGACGAGACCGACGGCGGGATGCCGGATACGTTTGGTATCCGAAAGCCGCACCGCCACTTCGTGTTCGTTCCACAACAGCTCGAATTCCGCACTCCCCGCCCGCAGTGCGCCGATGAATTCGATGACGTCGGCGTCGGCGGCCCGGCGGGCGGCGGTGGCGCGCAGATCCGCGACATGACTGCGGCCGAGCCGATCCCAGTCCTCCTCGGGGAACAGGGCGCGCCCCGCCGGATCGGTGAACCAGCGCCAGGCGTAGAAGCGATCGAGGCCGCGGCGCTCGCCGTGATCGCCGACCAGCAGGCTGTGCATCCGGTTCTGCACCAGCACCTCACCGAGATCGGTGATCACCGTGGCGGGAGTGTCGTCCAATTTGGCGAGCATGTGCAGAATCCCCGGACCGACATGTTTGTCACCGAGCCCGCGACCGGGCGCGCCGTGACCGCACAGGTGATAGAGGTGGTCGCGTTCGTCGTTGCTGAACCGCAGCGCGCGGGCCAGCGACGCCAGCACCTGGGTGGAGGGCCGCGGACCGCGCGACTGCTCGAGCCGCGTGTAGTAATCCGTCGACATGCCGGCCAGCAACGCCACCTCGTCGCGCCGCAGCCCCGGGGTCCGACGGCGCACGCCGGGCGGCAGCCCGACATCGGCGGGCGTCAGCTGCTCACGTCGACGGCGCAGGAAATCGGCCAATCCGGGTCGGTCCATACCTCCACTGTCCCCGCC
>NZ_JAFMPL010000017.1:0-113156 GCF_019038455.1 Nocardia noduli | reverse complement strand
GCGGTGTTCCACGCGTGGTATCCGGGGCTGCCGGTGGCGGCGGCGGTCGTACTCGGTGCGATCGTCGCGCCGCCGGACCCGGTCGCGGCGACCGCGTTGGCGAGCAAACTCGGACTGCCGCGCCGACTGGTGGTGGTGCTGGGAGGGGAGGGGCTCTTCAACGACGCCACCGCCATCGTCATCTATTCCGTCGCGGTCCAGGCGGTGGTCACCGGACGGTTCTCCTCCGTCGACGCGATGGGGGAGTTCGTCGTCTCGGCGGTGGTCGCGGTGGTGGTCGGGTTCGTGCTGGGGATGCTCGGCAGCCGGCTGACCGACTACCTGGCCGAAGCGTCCTGGCAGGTGGCGCTGAGCCTGCTGTTACCTTTCGCGGCATACGGTTTCGCCGAGGCGTGGCACGGATCGGGGGTGCTCGCCGTGCTGGTCTGCGCGCTGTACCTGACCGACGCGGTCACCGAATTCGGCGACCGTGACTACCGACTGGTCGGTGACGCCTTCTGGGAGATCACCGAAATGCTGTTGAGCGGCTTCGCGTTCGGGCTCATCGGGCTCGAACTCGGTGTCGTGCTCGCGACGACGGGCACCGGCTGGCCGAAACTGCTCGGCGTCGCGGGCGCGGTGATAGCGGTGGTCGTGACCTTGCGCCTGGTCTGGTTGCTGAGCACCTGGGCCCTCGGCCGGTCGCGGTGGCGCGAACAGGACGCGGACGAGCCCTACACCTGGCGCGAGACGATCGTCACCTGGTGGGCGGGGATGCGCGGGGTGGCGACCGTGGCTCTGGCACTGGCGATCCCGCTGGTCACCGACGCGGGCGCGGCGTTCCCCGGTCGCACCGAGATCCTGTTCACCGCTTTCGCGGTGGTCCTGTTCACCCTGCTGCTCCAAGGGCCGACCCTGCCGCTGGTGGTGCGTCTGACGGGCGTGCACGCGAATACCCAGCGGGAGCGGGAGTTCGAACGGCAGCTGTGGGATCGGGTGGTGCACGCGCAGCTGGCGCGGCTCAAGCAGATCGCCGAATCCGAACATCTGCCGGACGAGGTGTACGAACGGCTGCGCGATCAGTTCCGGCATCGTTTCGCCCGCGCCGATCCCGAGGCCGCCGACGAGGACGCCCGGTCGCAGTGGACGCGCGATCGGGAGGTTTCGGCGAAACTGCGGATGATCCGCGGCGAGGTGGTCGAGGCGGGTCGACGCGAAGCGCAGGCCGCGCGCCGAGAACCGGGAATCCCGGTCGATCTGGTGGACCGGGTGACCCGCCGCCTGGACCTCGGCCCGACCAGATAGGAAGACATTCGAATTTATTCGTCGCTCGGGGAGTTTGGACCCCGATGCGCGGGGAATTGCGGTGTTGTCACACAACTTCAGCGCATGGGAATGTCATGATCATACTTATCGGACTGTTGGTCCTGATCGCCGCGGTAGTCGTCGGTGTCGCCGGAGTCGCGGCCAATACCGGCGAAGTACGAACCGACACCAGCGATTTCGGAGTATTCGACTACCACTTCACCGCATCGGCCGGTGAGCTGTTCCTCTGGGGAATGGCCGTCGGCGCGATCGGAATGCTCGGTCTGAGCCTGCTGCTCCTCGGTGTCTGGCGCTCCTCGCGGCGCGGTGCCGAAGCACGGCGTGAACTGCGAAAGACCCGCCGCGAGAAGGTCGCCGTCGAGCGGAACGCGCCGACGGTCCCGTCCGCCGCGCCGAAGAAACAGATCTCGGAGCCCACGCCCGCTCAGAAGCCCGTGTGGAGTCTGAATCGGTTCCTGCCCAAGTCGTCCGAGCCCGCCTCGGTATCGACATCGAGCCGCCCGACGGCCGATGTTTCCGCCTCCAAATAACGATCGACCATCGATCGTCGAAAGAAGGAAAAGGTCATGATTGTTCTCGGACTCATTCTGCTGCTCGTCGGCTGGTTGGTCGGAATTCCGTTGCTCACCACCGCCGGTATCGTCGTCCTGCTCGTCGGCGCGGTGCTCTGGATCGCCGGGTCGGTCGGTCGTCCCGTCGGCGGACGACGTCACTATTACTGATCCCAGGTAATCGCCGACCCAGTCGCCATCACCCCCGGTCGTTATCCGACCGGGGGTGTCGCGTATCCGGTGGCGCCCGATACCCCGCGAAAGGGGGCGGCCCGGTCGAGAAGTTCGATGACCTTCTTGTCGGTGACTTCCTCGAAGTCCTGGTACCACTGCCCGATCGAATGGAACAGCCCCGGGGTCTCCAGACAGACGACATTGTCGACGTGGCCCGCCAGCACCCGGATGGCACGCGGCGATCCGACCGGCACGGCGAGCACCACCCGGCTCGCGCCCTGGGAGCGGGCGACCTCGCACGCGGCCCGCGCGGTGATCCCGCTGGCGACGCCGTCGTCGACCACGATCGCGGTCGCGCCGTTCAGCGGAATCGGCGGGTGGGTCGCGCGGTAGCGAAGGGCGGTGCGCGCCAAGTCGTCTCGGGCTTCCGTCTCGACCCGCGCCCGCTCCTGATCGGATATGAAAGTCCGCAGCACCATTTCGTCGTCGATGACGCGAATTCCGTTCTCCCCGACGGCCCCGAAGGCCAGCCGCGGCTGGAACGGGACGGCGAGTTTACGCACAACGGCCACATCGAGCGGTGCCCGCAGCGCGTTGGCGACCTCGTAGGCGACCGGGATGCCCCCGCGCGTCGCCCCGAGCACGACTACGTCGCCCGTTCCGAATCCCCGCAGCCGCTCGATCAAGCGGCGGCCGGCATCGCGGCGATCGTGGAATGGCATGTCGGTCCTCCTCAGTCGAGTACCGCGGCGAATGGAGCCACGCCATCGGGACTCTTCGAGGACTCGTACTTTACGCCCACTGTGGCACGAATCGCAGTTTCGCAGGTGAGATTCCTGGTCAGGCGTCCAGGTCAGATCCCGGACACATCGAAGATCTGCCCGATGCCGTAGGTGACCGCCATCGCCAGCGCACCTCCGATCACCACGCGGGGAATGGCCCTGCGTCGTCGACTACCCCCGAGACGCGCGCTGAGCGAGCCGGTCGCCGCGAGGGCGAGCAACACCGCGGCGAAGGTCACCGGAATGCGCGCGGTCACCGGCGGAAGCAGGATGGCCAGCAGCGGCAACAGCGCGCCGACGGTGAAGGCGACCGCGGAGGAGAACGCCGCCTGCCACGGATTCGTGAGCTCGCGCGGGTTCAGGCCGAGTTCGGCTTCCGCGTGCGCGGTGAAGGCGTCGTGTTCGGTGAGTTCCCTGGCCACTTGGCGAGCGGTCCGCTCGGACAATCCCTTCGCCCGGTAGATATCGGCCAGCTCCTCGAGTTCGTAGTCAGGGTCCTCGCGCAACTCCCTGCGTTCCTTGGCCAGCAGCGCCCGTTCCGAGTCGCGCTGTGTGCTCACCGAGACGTACTCGCCCACCGCCATCGAGATCGCGCCCGCCGTCAAGCCCGCGATACCGGCGGTGAAGATCTGATCGGTGTCGGTGGTCGCCGCGGCGACGCCGACGACGAGTCCCGCGGTCGAGACGATGCCGTCGTTCGCGCCGAGTACCCCGGCGCGCAACCAGTTCAGCCGCGAGGCCACGCCGCCCGAATGCGGCTCGTGTGGGTGTCGATAGGGCGTGCCGGTCGAATCCGCCATGGGCCGCAGACTAGCTCGCTGCGGTGCGTCCGTCCGGCACCGCCGCCGATATCGCGCCCTCGGATCAGTGCCGGACGCGCCACCGCCGCTGCGTCGGCACCGGTGTCGGCATCAGCCGGTGGTGGACCACCTGGAGCACGCCGAGCAGCACCACCGCCGCCACGCAGGTGGGATAGTCGCCGAAAGCGAAAGCGAGCACGGCGATCCCGATGAACAGCGGGATCTCGAGCAGCGCGCACCACGCCAGCACGCGCAGCCGGGTGGCATTGGCCTCCAGCCAGCGGATCCCGTCGTCGACGATCTCGCCCGCGGTGGCCGGGCCGACCAATCCGTCGCCGACCTGGATGAACCGGTGCACGGCCTCGTCCCTGCTCAGTTCGCCGAGCCAGGCCCGATCGATCAGCCGCTTGCCCTCTTCGGCAACCTCCCTGACCGTGTCCATGCGGCCCCTTCCGAGTCGATATCCGGTCGTGAAGTCTATGACGTGGATCGCGCGCTTCCTAGAGGAGATACCGGGTGTCGGACGGCCGCGTCCGGGCGTGGCGGTGTCGCCGGACCGGTCACCGTCGGGAGGTGGGTCAACCCCCTTCGCCCAGCGGCAGATTCGGCCACGTCGAGGGCGGCTGGCATGCTGGCCCGCATGATCAATCTGCGTGGAACGCGCGCACGCTGTGCGGTGGTGGTCGCGGTCGGCGCGCTGCTGCTGGCCGGATGCGGTACCGACGACTCGGCGGGCGGGTCCACCTCGGCCCCGACCACGCCGCGGGACCAGTTGCTGTTGACCCAGGAGGAATTCCCGGCGGGCAGTACGAAGATGGAGTTGCCCAAGGACCGGGTCGGCGCGGCGGCGGCCGATCTCGCGAGCGCCGGGCAGAACGGCACCTTCACCCCGCAGGAGTGCGCCGGTCCCCAGCAGGATCTCGGCACGGCGATGAAGGATCTGCTCGAACGGTCGTCGATCACGGCCGCGTCCGGACAGTCCGGCGCCATGTACGTGGAGTACATCGCCGACACCACCGCCGACCTGGCGCGGATCACCGAACTCAACGCGAAATGCGCGCGCTACACCTTCGCCTCGTCGGTCGAAGGCGCCCGGATCGACGTGACGGGCGAGACCGAGAACCGCACGGCCCCGGCCGATCTGAAAGGCGTCGACGCGATCGTCTACCGGTCGACGACCTCCTCCAGTATCGGTACCGACAAACCCCTGGTCATGAGCGCGTACTCGGGTATGGCCACCCTGCGCGGCCTGACCGTGCTTGTCCGCGTCACCGCGCTCAGCGACGCGGCCGACCAAGCCGCGTTCGACCGACTGTTCATCGCCGCCGTCGACAAGGTGCGCACGGCCGCCTGACGCTCAGCGCACCCCGTCGCGTCGCACGGAGGTGGGGGTGGTATCCCACCACCGGCGTGCGCTGCGGGTGAACGTCGCCTGCTCGGACAGTCCGATCAGGGAGGCGATCTGGCTCATCGGCATATCGGTGGTGACCAGGTATCGGCGCGCCTCGTGCCTGCGGACATCGTCGAGTATGGCGGCGAACGTGGTGCCCTCGGCGGCGAGTCGGCGCTGCACGGTGCGCGGATGCATCGCCAGCAGGGCGGCGACCACGCCGATCTCGGGCGGTGTCGTGCCGAGCAGTTGACGCAGCGTCGCCGCGATCTGCGGCACGAGGGACGCGCCCGCCTCGTCGGTCTGCTCGGCCAGGAACGCCATCGCCAGGCGGTGCAGATTCCGGTCGCCACCGGACAGCGGTGTGCTCGCGAGACCGCTCGGCACGCGGAGCAGGGCGGCGGGGCGGTTCACCCGGACCGGGACGCCGAAGAACTCCTCGTAGGCCGACAGCGGGGCGGCGGGACGATAGGGCAGTTCGACCGATCGCAGTCCGTAGCGTTCGCCCGCAAGTCGCTGGATCGCGCGGTGGGTGAAACCGAGGCCGAGATCGGTGCCCTGGACCGGATTCACCCGCCCCGGCGGGACGCCGTAGCGCAATCCGATCACCCCGCGGTCGCCGTACGGGTCCGGCTCGAGGGTCAGGCTCAGCGATCGGGCGTGCACGAACAGGTAGCGCGAGGTGCATTCCAGCACGTCGGCCAGCGTGGGGGAGTTGCGGATGGCGAGCGCGAGCGGACCGAGCATGTCCAGGTCCTGCCGGTAGGCGATCCGCAGTCCCAGATCGGGCCGTGCCAGCCGGTGGGCCGCCAGTTCCAGCACCGTGGCGACCGCTTCGTCGGAGATCAGCAGATCGTCGGCGTCCAGCGCCGCGATCGGCAGGCCGACAGCCCTGGCGAACTCCTCGGCATCGCCGCCGAGTTCGGCGACGGTCGCGCGGAACCCGCGCAGTCCCGCGGACCTGATCACCGACATGTCGCTCAGAATCAAATAACTGTCGGGTAAAGTCAAGCGTGTGAGCAGAATCCCCAGCACACTGGAATCATGACCGAGTCATCCGTCGCACCCGACCACCTCGACGTCGTCATCGTCGGCGCCGGACTTTCCGGTATCGGCGCCGCCTACCGGTTGCAGACCGAATGCCCCGGCAAGAGCTACGCCGTCCTCGAGGCGCGCGACGCGCTCGGCGGCACCTGGGATCTGTTCCGCTACCCGGGGATTCGCTCGGATTCGGATATGTTCACCCTCGGCTACCCCTTCAAGCCCTGGCGCGACGCGAAAGCCATCGCCGACGGACCGTCGATCCTGCGCTACATCACCGAGACCGCCGCGGAGCACGGCATCGACCGCCACATCCGCTACGGCACCAAGGTGATCTCCGCCGACTGGTCGAGCGAGACCGCCAGGTGGACGCTGACCATCGCGCGGCGCGACGGCGCAGGCGATGTCGAAACCACCCTGACCTGCAACTTCCTCTACGCCTGCGCCGGTTACTACGACTACGATCGCGGGCACGCGCCGGATTTCCCCGGTGTCGACAGCTTCGACGGTCGCGTGGTGCACCCGCAGTTCTGGCCGGAGGATCTGGACTACGCGGGTAAACGCGTGGTCGTCGTCGGCAGCGGCGCGACCGCGGTCACCCTGGTGCCTGCCCTGGCCGAGCAGACCGAGATGGTCACCATGTTGCAGCGCAGCCCGACCTGGATCAGCGCCGTACCCGGTCGTGACAAACGGGCCGACAAGATCCGCGAACTGCTGCCGCCGAACCTCGCGCACCGGGTGATCCGCGCCAAGAACATCCTGTTCAGCATCGCCTTCTACCAGTACTGCCGCCGCAGGCCGGAATCCGCGCGCAAACTCCTCACCGGTCTGACCACCCGGATCCTGAAGGACGAGAAGGCGGTCGCCGAACATTTCACCCCCACCTACAACCCGTGGGATCAGCGCCTGTGCGCCGTGCCGGACGCCGACTTCTTCAGGGCGATGAAGAAGGGTAAGGCCGAGGTGGTCACCGACCACATCGAAACCTTTGTGCCGGAAGGTATTCGGCTGAAGTCCGGCCGGGTGCTGCCCGCCGACGTCGTCATCACCGCGACCGGGCTGCGACTGCTCGCCTTCGGCGGTATCACCCCGAGTGTCGACGGCGTGCCGGTGTCGTTGTCCGAGCAGTTCGTCTGGCAGGGCGCGATGCTCACCGGCGTCCCCAATTTCGCCGTCTGCATCGGATACACCAACGCCTCGTGGACGTTGCGCGCCGATCTCACCTCGCGCCTGGTCTGCAAGGTGCTACGCCACCTCGACGCCAACGGTTACGCCGCCGTCGTCCCGCGCCCGGAGGGCGAACTCGGGCCGCGCCCGCTGCTCGACCTGGCCTCGGGCTATGTGCAGCGGTCCATCGCGGACTTCCCGCGCCAAGGCGACCGGCGTCCGTGGAAGGTCCGCCAGAACTATCTGATCGATTCGGTCACCACGCTGCGCACCGACCTGAGCAAGACGTTGGCGCCGCTGTCGGCGTCGGCCCCGAAGTCGAAGGTGGGGGCGAACGCCCGCTGATCTCTCAGTCCGGCATCTGCCGCATCTCGAGCAGGGTCAGCCCGAGCGAGTCGATGCGCGCCATGATGCCGCGCAGGGCGGCGGTGTCGGTGATGGGGCCGTAGAGGGTAGTCACTTCGCCGGGGGCCCGATCGGAGGAGTCGAGTTCGGGGAAGGCCGCCAGCGCCCGTTCGGAGAGCTTGCCGTCGATGATGAACTGGTATCGGATCGGGTCCGGCACGGGCACTCCTCTCGGCTGTCGTCCGCGGCGCGGGTGGTGGATCGGGCCCCGAACAGAGAGTGCTCCGCGCAGTGGTCCGGCGTCCTCACCCGACGCGGATGAGATGTCCGCTCGCCGGTGAATCGGGCCTCAGAGCACCCCGATGCGGCGGGCTCGCAGCATCGCGTCGGCGCGTGAATTGCTGCCGAGTTTGGCGTAGATCGACCGCAGATGCGTCTTCACCGTATTGATGGAGACGCCGAGATCCTGGGCGATCTGCAACGCGGTGCGCCCACTCGGGAGTTGTTTCAGCACGGTCAGTTCGGCGTCGGTGAGCGCGGGGCTCATCGGTTGCGGCCTTGCCGCGGAATTCTCCCGGATGGTCTCGACGAAGGCGTTGTCTGCGCCGAAACGTCCCGCGTGCTCGTGCAGCATCGTGAGGACTCCCGGAACCTCGAAGAACGGCCGGACCAAGCGGTCCGGCGAGGCCAGGCGCACCGCCTCCGCGAAACCCTCGTAGGACTTCACCTGACGGTCGAGCCGGTGACAGGCCGACGCGTACAGCAGCCACGCGGTGACGGCGGTGTAGGCGGGCAGTTCCGCCGACCGTTTCAGCAGCGGGCCGACCGCGTCGAGTGTGTCGAGCGGTTTGTTCGCCGCCTCCGCCACCGCCGCGGCGGCGAGCACCGCGTCCGGTGCGCCGCGCATGGCGCGAGACCCCGCGTCGGCGAGTTGCTGCGCGGCGTCGCGTTCGTGCAACCGCAGCAGGATCGCGACCACCGGGATGAGCAGTCGGCCGCCCAGCGGCGGATACGGACTCTCGGCCAGCAGCCGGTGCATTTCGGTGTGCAGCGTCATGACCGCCGCGTGTTTGTCGGCGGTGTCGTCGAAAGTCAGCAGCAGGCCGACGATATAGGCGTGTCTGCCCGCGGCCGGCTCGCTCGCCCCGTCGAGTCCGCGCCGCGTCCGCGACAGGGCGGCCAGATCGTGGCGCGTGACGTCGTCGCCCTGGAGATGCGCGGCCAGCGCGGCGAGCGCCACCGCGTGCACGTGATCGGGCAGGTGGGTGAGTTCGTACCCGGTGCCCAGGTCGACCGCGCGCGTCGCGCGTTCGCGCATCAGCGGCACCGGTCCGGCCAGGGCCGACGCCGCGGCCAGGCGGGTGACCGCGCGCAGCTGCATGCGATGGTGGCCGATGTGTTCGGCGAGGGCGAGCGCCCGATGCAACAACTGTTCGCCCGCGCCGATATCGCCGGTGAAGACGCGCAGGGTGCCGAGCTGGATGGCGACATAGCAGTCCAGATCGGGCTGTCCGGTCGTCGGCGGTTCGGCCCGGATCTGCTCGTGCCCGAACTCGTCCGACGTCGCGCACACCCCGGTCGCCACCGCGACGGCCGACGCCGCGGCCAGCCCCGCCGCCGCGGCCGCCGCGGTGCCGACGATGGTGGAGGTGATCGGGCCGTGGGCCCTGACCTGGTCGAGATAGGCCGCGGCGGCGGCGTGGTCACCGCGTTCCACCGCGTCGATCACCCGCAGCAGCCGAACGAAGGGATCGTCGACGAGGTGCGCGGTGGCCGCGTCCAGCTTCTCGAACAGGATCGAGCCAGCCCCGTCGAGCACGACCTGCAACCCGTATTCCCGCAGATACGAAGGCAATTCGGGTTGGCCGGGCTCGGCGAGCAGATGCGCGAGCGCGGCAAGCGGTTTCCCCGTCGCCAGGTACCACTGCCCGGCGATACGATGCAGATCCGGAATGCGTTGCGGCGCGGCGCGTTGCAGTTCGGCCAGCAGATAGGCCCGCATCATCGGGTGGTAGGAGTACCTGATCCGGTCGGCGTTGACGGTGTGCTGGACCGGGAAATTGATGCGCGCCAGGTCGTCCAGCATCCTCGGGGCCTGCGGGCCCGCCAGTTCCTCGGCCAATGCCTCGGTGAAGGATTCGGGAACGCAGGTGGCGAGCAGGAATTCGCGGACATCCGCGTCGAGTACTTCGATCAGTTCGCCGACCAGGAAATCCGAGATCGGATGCGGGGCGTGCGCGAGCATGGCCAGCGCGCCCGCCTGATCGGGACCGTGCATGGCCGTGTAGATCGCCGCGATCCGCACCAGCGCCGCCCATCCCCGGGTGAGCTGCTGGATCGAGGCCACTTCGGAATCGGCGAGGGGACAGCCGTGTTCGACGAAGACGGAAGCGATCTGTTCGGGGCCGAACGCGAGATCGGCCGCGCCGAGGCGGATCAGGCGGCCCGCGATATCGAGGGTGTGCCAGCGCAGCGGCGGTTCGTAGCGGCCGGTGACGATGGTCGTCATCCTGGCGGGCGCGTTGGTCAGGAAATGTTCCAGCCCGGCGAGGGCGATCGGGTCGGTGAGCAGGTGGGCATCGTCGAGGACGAGGACGGCGGGCCGCCCGGCCAATTCGTGAGCCAGTTCCAGCGCGCTCGCCATCGGATCGGCGAGTTGGTGGCCGCGTTCGGCGGGCAGTCCGAGTCCCGCGCGCACCGCCGCCCACAGCCGGGCTGCATTGTCGAAATTCTCGCCGATGGTCAGCCAGCAGAATCGGGTGTCGGGATGTAGTCGCATATGGCGGCGTAGCCATTCGGCGGCGAGTACGGTCTTTCCGCTACCGGCCGGCGAACACATCAGGACGGCGCGGGGCGCCTCGGTCGCCGCGGCCTGATTGATCCGGGTGTGTATGTCGCGCAGCACGAGCGGGGTGAACAGCGGCGCGGGGATGTCACCCGAGGCGATATCGCCGGTGATCACGGTCGGAGCATCGGCAAGTTGGAGTCGCCGCGAAGAGTCCACCCTAGCCTCCTGGGACGGTGCTGCCTCATCAACCGCCGGCCGTTCCGACCAGCCGAGCATACCGACCGAACAGCACTTTTTGCTCGTAGCAAAGATATAGCGACTCATCCGTAATGGGTGAGTCGCGGACCGGAGCTCGTGTCATACCGTCCCGATCGGGGCGGAAGAGAAGAGGGCCGATGTCACCGCGGGAGAAGGGGGCGCGCCCGACCAGGTCGGCGCCCGCGCCGACGCCGACCGACTGGGCGATTCCGAGGGGACTGATCGTCCTGCTCGCCGCGGCGGGCGGGGTGGTCGCCGTCGGTGGCATGAAGGCCGCCGCGGGTCTGCTCGGTCCGGTGTTCCTGGCGCTCATGCTGACCGTCGCCGTGCAGCCGATCCAGACCTGGGCCCAGCGGCGCGGACGGCACGCGCTGGTCGGTATGGGCCTCGCGTTCGTCGCGGTCATGGTGATCGTGCTCGGCATGGTCGGTCTGCTGATCGTCTCGGCCGCGCAATTGGCCACCGAATTGCCGCAGTACACCGACCGACTCGACGACGTGCTCGCGAACGTGCGCGAGCTGCTGGCCGGGTTCGGGGTGAACAGCGAACAGATCCACAACCTGCTCAGCGAACTCGACGTGGGCAAACTCGTCGGCGTGCTGGAGTCGGCGCTGAGCGGGCTGCTCGGGATCTTCTCCAGCCTGTTCTTCATCCTGGCGTTGCTGCTGTTCATGGCCTTCGACGGCATGACCATCGGTACGAAACTCGACGTCATCGCCGCGCAACGCCCGGAAATCGCCTACGCCATCGAGTCCTTCGCCGTCGGCACCCGCAAATATCTGGTCGTGTCGACGGTTTTCGGCCTGATCGTCGCGGTGCTCGACGGCGGGGCGCTGTGGTTGATGGGTGTACCGCTGCCGGTGCTGTGGGCGTTGCTGTCGTTCATCACCAACTACATCCCCAATATCGGCTTCGTCATCGGACTCGTCCCGCCCGCGTTGCTGGCGCTGCTCGACAGCGGTCCCGCCCTGATGATCTGGGTGATCGTGCTCTACAGCGTGATCAATTTCGTCATCCAGTCGATCATCCAGCCCAAATTCGTGGGTGACGCCGTCGGACTCAGCGTCACCGTCACCTTCGTCTCGCTGGTCTTCTGGACCTGGGTGATCGGGGCGCTCGGGGCGCTGCTCGCGGTGCCGCTCACGCTGCTGGTGAAGGCGCTGCTGCTCGACATCGATCCGACCACCCGGTGGATGAACACACTGATCAGTGACAAAGCGCCGACCGACCCCGGGCGCGTCGAGCCGCCAACGGAGCCCGATCACCCGTAGCGGGTGAGGAAACCGGCGGCACCGACTTGGTGAGATCGATCCAGGTTCTTCTTCGCGGAAGGGATGATCATGACGACTCCGAAACACCAGACCGGCGAGAGCCCGGTCAAACAGGGCATCGCGGCGGGCACCTCCATCGGCGCCGCGATTCTGCTCCTCACCCTCGGTGTTCTACAGATCTTCGAAGGCATCTCGGCGGTCGCGAATGACGAACTCTTCGTCGTCGGGCCCGAATACATCTATCAGTTCGACACCACGGGCTGGGGCTGGATCCATATCGTCCTCGGCGCCATCCTCGTGATCAGCGCCATCGGCCTGATGACGGGAAGCGCGTGGGGCAAGGTCGCCGCCATCGTGATCGCGGCACTGACCATCATCGCCAACTTCCTGTCGCTGCCGTACTACCCGTGGTGGTCGATCCTGATCATCGCCTTGAGCATCGTGGTGATCTGGGCTGTTTCGACCTGGCACCCGAATACGGTCTGACCTCCCGATCTCGCGCCGTCGGCGGCCGCTTCCCCGGCCTCCGACGGCGCGGTTTTCGTCTGTGTGACCTCCGTGGGTGGGCGGCCGTTCCGTTTGCCCGCCGTGACATTCCGATGGATACTCCTGGGGCCTCGGTAAGCGTGTTACCGTGCGCTCGTTAGAACGTGTTCTTGTATGGGATGGCTGATGCGACCACACGGACCGGCCGAATGAAGGTCTACACGGCGATCTACGGACCGGCGAACGCGGTCGAGCGCACCGCGGCACTGCGCGAGATGGGCGTCAGCGGGGTGTTCACCTTCGAGGGCCCGCACGATGTCTTCGCGCCGCTGACGCTGGCCTCCACCGTCGGCGACATGGATCTGCTGACCAATGTCGCCATCGCGTTCCCGCGCAATCCGATCCACCTCGCGCACCAGGCCAACGATCTGCAACTGCTGAGTTCGGGCCGGTTCACGCTCGGGCTCGGCACCCAGATCCGGCCGCAGATCGAGAAGCGATTCGGCGTCGAATTCGGCCGTCCGACCGCGCGGATGGGGGAGTTGGTCGCCGCGGTCCGGGCGATCTTCGACTGCTGGAACACCGGCACCAGGCTGGATTTTCGCGGGGAGTACTACCGCCACACCCTGATGACGCCGACCTTCAACCCCGGACCGAATCCGTTCGGCCCGCCGCCGATCTTCGTCGGCGCGCTGGGGCCGAGGATGACCAGAACCGCCGCCGAGGTGGCCGACGGGCTACTGGTGATGCCCTTCAATTCCGCGCGCTACCTGCGTGAGCGGGTGTTGCCCTCGGTGTGGGAAGGACTCGCCGTCGGCGGTCGCGACCCGAGGACGTTCACGATCCTGCCCGAAGTCATCGTGGCGGTCGGCGATACCGATGAAGAGCAGGCGGCCGCCGACGCGGCGACGCGCAAACTGCTCGGCTTCTACGGTTCGACCCCCGCCTACCGCCCGGTGCTCGAACTGCACGGCTGGGGTGATCTGCAAACGGATCTGAACGCGCTGTCCAAACGCGGACGCTGGCAGGACATGGCCCGCCTCATCGACGACGACATCCTCGAGACCATCGCCGCGCGCGGCAAACCCGCGCAGGTCGCGGCCGATATCCGCGACCGCGTCGGCGGGATCTCGGACCGGGTCTGCTTCTACCAGCCCTACGCGCCGAGCGATCGGACGATGGGCGAACTCGTGGGATACCTGACCGGCGATCAGTAGGTTCGGCGGCAGGCGCGCCGAGCCGATCGGGCGTGTGCCCGCACGCCCTCCGCACGCGGGGGCAGTCGGTCGGGACCGCCGCGCAGCGCTCGATCCGCGTCAGCTCGCGCGGGAGAACACCGCGACCAGGAAGTCGGAATCGTCGTCGAACGGGCGCAGATCCCAGGTCGACAGTCGCAGATCCGGGGTCAGGCCCGCCGCCGCGGCATCGCTCATGAACCTCGGGAACTCGTAGCCGCGATCGGCGCCGAAGCCGACCACCGCCCGGCCCGTCGGGCCGAGATGACGCGCGAAACCGGCCAGCACCGCCTCGCGCGTGGACGGGGCGAGAAAGGTCATCACATTGCCCGCGCACACGACGACATCGAAATCGGCGTCGACCCCGCGAGCGGGCAGATCCAATTCGGCGAGATCGCCGACCAGCCAGGTCGGGCCGGGATGGTCCTGTTCGGCGGCCGCGATCAGCACCGGATCGACATCGACGCCGACCACGGTATGCCCGGCCCCGTGCAGATATCCGCCGAGCCGACCCGCCCCGCACCCCGCGTCGAGCACCCGGCTGCCGCGAGCGAGCATCGCGTCGATCAGCCGCGCCTCCCCGACGATGTCCTGCCCCCGCGCCGCCAAGGACCGGAACCGATCCACGTACCACGACGAATGCGCCGGATCCGCGGCCGTCATCTCCTCCCATTTGCTGGGGACGCGTCCACTCATCCCTCGATCATGCTGTTCGTGGCTCCGGATTGTCCACTACGCCGAGCAGCGGTGAAGCGGATCCGCGCGCTACTGCTCGTCCACGCGTTCGCACATGACCAGGCCCGGTTCGATCTTGGTGCATTCGAAGACCGGCTGTGTGATGCCGATCGTGATGGGGGCGGAAGGGTCCAGGTGATCGGCGGGGAGGTAGGCGAGGGCGAAGTGTTCGGCCGAGTCGGGGTATTTCTCGAGCAGGGCCCGGAATTCCTCGATCAGTCCGCTGTGCTGTCGGGTGATCGCGTCGGTGGATACATGCTGGTCTGTCACGGCTGCTCCTTATTTCGTTGTGGTCTGAGGCGGAATCCAGTTTTCGAGCCGAACAGGTGATCGTCACGAGTAGGGCGCTACCTGTCCCGACCACCGCGTTCGCTGTTCACGGAACGTGGTCCACCTCCGAATGTGGTCGACCATGATTGGCGCCGCCACATCCGGGTATGGCTCCGCGAGTACGCGTATGCGGTGAATCCATGGGGGATTGCGGGGTTTCGCGTTCGCCGGAAGGGGTCGGCAACGGCGGTCGGTCGGGTCGACCAGGTGAGTGAACGCGGGTATCGGCGACGGGGCCGATCGATCGCCCGATTCGTCGTACCCGCACCGATTTCATCACCGGAAGGATCGAACGCGATGACAGACACTTTGATCGATGTTCCAGTAGGCCGCGAACAGATCGCACGCCCCGATATCTGCCCGCCTCCCGTCCCGGCCCGCCGTGCGCATTCCGGCATCGCGACGCCGTGGCGGGACGCGAAAACCGTGCTGGTGGCGCGGTCCACCGGCCCCACAGAGATGGTGACCGTGCCGCGCCTGGTGGTGCCGATAGGGGAGAAGCAACTCGCGTTCGGCGTCGCCTCGTTGTCGGCCGAGGCCGATCAATTCGCCCACGACAATCGGGTGGTCGTCCAACAGGGCGATTGGCGCGGCAACCCCGCCCTCGGCACCCATCAGTTACAGGGCGAAGCCCAACTCGTGACCGCGGGCACCCTCCTTCCGTATGTGCAGTCGGAACTCGAGATGAAGTACCGGTGGCGAATTCCCTTGGCGCGCCTGGTCCGAAAGCTGGTCCGCGGTGACGCGGTCGACGGTGACCTGGTCGTTCTCGTGACGGTGCACGAACCGAGCCCGGTGCCCCTGCTGCCGAGCTAGCCGGGCGGAATATCAGTCGTGCTGCTGTTCCGGGGCCGCCGCTTCCGGAGGAGTCGTACCGAACAGCGGGCCAGACCACTACGGCGCGGTGGCACGCGCGGTCGTGTCGCGCGCGTCGATCGCCGCCGCGACCTCGTCCACCGCGGTGCGGATCATCGCCCCGTAGCCGTCGTCGCCGAGGGCGTGCAGGTGGGCGCGGGCCGCGTCGATCTCGCGCCGCGCGGCCTCGAAGGAGCCGAGGCGGCGATAGTTGTCGGCCAGGTTCAGGTGCAGCGACGGGTAGAAGCCGCGAACGTCGAGATTCGGATCATGGTGTCGCGCACGCTCGTCGGTGAGCGCGTCCGCGGCGTCGACGGCGCGGATGTCCCAGGCCAGCGCCTGTGCCGCGTCGTCCTGGAGATCGGCGAGATAGTGCGCGAGGGTGCACCGGTGCAGCGGATCGCCGGACGGGCCGAGCGATATCCAGATCTCGCCGAGTGCGGTACGGGCCGCGTCGCGTCCTCCGGTGCGACCGAGCGCGACGGCTTCGGTGATGGCGTGCATGGTGGTGTCGGTGGATGTCAACGGTCGTCCTCTGTTTCGGTGGGAGCGGGCAGTGCCCGTGGCATGACGAGGGTGGTCAGATCGCCGTCGGTCGCCGAGCGGATGACGACGGGCTGATCGGGGGCGGCGAGGTCGAGCATGATGTCGGGGCCGATCGCGGTGTCGACGGCCGGTCGCAGCGTCGCCGCCGTGAACGCGATATCGACGCGCGGACCGGTTCCCGACGCCGGAATATCGCGCGCGGTTCCGTCCGGTGTCGACACCGTCAGAGTCGTCTCGGACGTCGCGCAGATCAGCGGATCGGCGGCCGTGTCGAGCACGTCGAGCAGGGCGGCTCGGTCCACCACGATCCTGGTGGTCACCGGCGCGAGGTCGGCCAGTATCGCGCGGTAGTCGGGAAAGTTCTCCTCGATGGTCGCGCACCGTTGTTCGGTGTCATCGCCGCGCAGGATCAATGCCCCGTCGGCGCGCGAGACGGCGACCTCGTCGACACGCCGCAGCCAGTTGTCGAGCCGTGCCAGCTCCGCCGCCGCGACCACCGCCGACCAGGAGTCGTCGCCGTGCCGGTCGGGAACCAGGCTCCTGGTGGACAGTCGGTAGCGGTCGGTCGCGGTGAGCGTCACCGAGTTCGGGGACACCTCGAGGAAAACGCCCGCGAGCACGGGAATGGCATCGTCGCGTGCCGCCGCACCCGCCACCTGCGCGATCGCGTGGGCCAGCGTCGGTCCGGACAGCGGCACCGCACCGGACCGGCCCGAGCCGAGAATCCGCGCGACCGCGTCGGCCACCCGCGCCGCCTCCCGCGCCCGCTCGGCCAGTTCGCGGACGTGGTCGTCGAGTAGACGTTTCGCCTCGCGCGGATCACCCGCGAGGATCGCGGCGATCGCGTCGAGCGGCACGCCGACCCCGCGCAACCGGCGGATCAGTACGGCCCGTTCGGTCTGGCCACGCGCGTAGTAGCGGTATCCGGTCGTCGCGTCGACGTGGGTGGGAACCAACAGGCCACCGTCGTCGTAGAAGCGCAGCGCGCTCGCCGTCAGCCCGCTGGCCCGTGCCATCGCACCGATGGTGATCAACTCGTCCGCCGCGCCGTCCGTCATCGCCCCAGCATGGGCCTTCAGGTAACTCGAAGGTCAAGTCGGCGCGTCGCGGGCCGATCGCCATGTCTTTTTCCCGCCGGTTCTCCCGTGTCGGCTGCGGCAGATTGGGAGGAACACACCCGAGCGGAAGGAGAAGGTCGTGACCACGTACGCGACGGTCGACAGTCCAGTGGGCGAATTACTGCTGGTAGGTGTGCCGTCCACGCGCGGCCCGGCACTCATCTCGCTGACGATGGCCGGACAGCGCGGTGAAACGCGACCGCGTGCGGACTGGGCCGAGGACCGCGCGGCCTTCGCCGAAATCGCCGCACAACTGCACGCGTACTTCACCGGTGCCGCGACCGCGTTCGACATCGAATTCGGCGCTACCGGAAGCGAATTCCAGCGACGGGTCTGGTCGGTGCTCGACGACATCCCCTACGGAACCACGGTCACCTACGGCGAGGTCACCGCCCGCGCGGGTCTGCCGCGCGAACGGGTACGCGCGGTCGCGTCCGCGATCGGGGCCAACCCGCTGTCGATAATCCGGCCATGCCATCGCGTGATCGGCGCGAACGGATCGCTCACCGGCTACGCGGGCGGACTGGCCCGCAAGCAGTACCTGCTCGAGGTGGAGGGGGTACTTCTGGCGACGTGAGGTAGGGACACGAGGCACTGTCGGCAATCGCCGCCGGTGAGCGCGTGCGGCGCGAACTCGGCGGTGTTGCCTGGCGGTGTTCCCTCAGGCCCGGTGCACCGGACCGTGCGCGTCCACGCAGTGCCCTTCGGCGTACGGCCGGTCCACATCTCCCACGTGATCGACCTGCAAGGTGGTGTGCGCCAAGCCGAATTCGCTGTCGAGGGCGTGTTCGATGGTCGATCGCACGGCGTGGCAGTCCGCGCCGTCGGTCACCAGGATGTGGGCCGACAGCGAGGGCTGGCCGGAGGTGATCAGCCAGACGTGCAGGTCGTGCACCTCGACGACATCCTCGATGCCGACGACGCGGGCGCCGATATCGTCCGGGTTGAGGTGGGCGGGAGCGGCTTCGAGGAAGATCCGTCCCGATTCGCGCACCAGCGACCAGCCGGCCTTCACCATGAGGGCGGCGACGACGAGCGCGGCGATCGCGTCGGCGCGGGGATAACCGGCCAGCCACACCACGGTGCCCGCGATGGCGGTCCCGATGAACGCGTAGAGATCGTTGAGTATGTGCTGGAATGCGCCTTCGACATTGAGACTGGTCCGGTTGGCGCGGCTGATACTCCACGCGGCGGCGATATTGACGGCGATGCCGACCAGCGCGGTCGCCAGCACCAACGGGCCCTCGACGTCGGGCGGATCGATCAGCCTGGCCACGCCCTCGTAGACGAACCAGCCCGCGAGCAACAGCAGGGTGATGCCGTTTGCCTGGGCCGACAGGATCTCGGCGCGTTTGAACCCGTAGGTGTACTGCCCCCGCGCCGGGCGCTTGGCCAGCCGGATGGCGATGAGCGCGAGCACGATCGACGCGGCGTCGGTGAGCATGTGCGCGGCGTCGGAGATCAACGCGAGGGAATCGGCGATGACGCCGACGACCACTTCGGCGGCCATGAAGGTGACGATGAGCGCCAGGGCGATCGAGAGCCAGCGCGGATCGGAATCGGCGGACACGCCGTGATCGTGGCCGTGTCCCTCGCCGTGGCTGTGATCATGATCGTGGCCGTGCTCACGGGCCCGCTGCTCGACAGCGGGCCCGGCGGTCCGCGCCGGAGCGGTTCCGGCGGATTGATCCGGCGACACGCACTGATCTCCCATGATCCTGTGCCCTCTCGTTACGCGTTGACTTCGGACAGCCTAACCGATTGTGCAGACATGCGCATGTCTGCATCTTATCGACCGAATCGAACACGCCCCGCACCCGTTGGGTTGACCGGCCGACCGCCGCCCAAACGTGATCAAGTGCGATGCACCGGGATTCATCGTCGCGATTACTATTCGGACAGCACCATCCGGCTGGTCGGTTCGCCGTACGGCCACCGATGGTGCTGGTCGGCCGTACAGGCGGCCGGAGCGGCTAGGCAGAGGGGTTCGGATGGACAGGCCTGCGTGGGCACCTGAGGGCGTGGATATGCAGCGAGCGAGTCCGGCGCGAATGTATGACGCGCTACTCGGCGGCTCCCACAACTTCGAGGTCGACCGGATGGCCGCCGAAAGCGGAAAACAGCTGGTCCCGGACCTACCTCGGCTGGCACTGAGCAATCGGGCATTTCTGCGCCGCGCGGTGCGATTCCTCGCCGACGCGGGAATCAGGCAATTCCTCGACATCGGTTCCGGAATCCCCACCGCGGGCAATGTGCACGAGATCGCGCAGGGTATCGACCCCGAGATCACCGTGCTCTACGTCGATATCGACCCCGTCGCGGTCGCGCACTCGAAGGCGATCCTGGACGCGAACCCGCGCGCGGGCGCGATCGAGGCGGATCTGCGCAAGCCGGACGAACTGCTCACCGCGGTCCGAGGCACCGGGCTGATCGATGTCGACCGGCCGGTCGGCGTGCTGTTGATCGCGGTGCTGCATCTGCTGTCCGAAGAGGACCTTCCGGTCGAGAAGGTCGGGCGACTGCGCGAGGCGGTGGCGCCGGGCAGCTACGTGGCGATCTCGCACCTGACCTCCGAACAGCGCCCCGAGGACGCCGCCCTGCTCGGCGCGAATACCGCGTCGCGGAGCAAGGTCGGCATCCACTTCCGGCCGCGCGCCGGTATCGAGGCCATGTTCACCGGCTGGGATCGGATCGAGCCGGGGGTGGTCGAAATCCCGCTCTGGCGACCCGAATCCGAGCGCGATCGCCACGAGGCCCCGGGACGCTCGCTCGGCCTCGCGGGCGTCGGCCGGAAAGGCTGACCGCGGCAGCGGCAGGGGTTGACAGTGGGTCTGAACGAAGTGGCAATCCGCTGGGCGGACGCGCTCGACGGCGTGGTGGCTCCTACGCTCACCAGGACCCAGATCGAAGATCTGCTGGTCGAACAGGGTGAAGCCCTGATCAGCGCGGTGCGCGGCACCGCGGATCTGCGGGTCGCGCACAGCGCCGCCTCGGCCCTCGTCGCGGCGAACTACCGCGACCCCATCGCGGTCGGCCGGTCGGTGCTGGTGATCTGCCGCGATATGGTCGACGCCGTCTGCCCCGACCGGTCCGATCCGGGCTACCCCGGGGTGCGCAATCGTTCGGTGCTGGTGGCGGCCGAATTCGCCACCGGTTTCACCGGAGCCCTACGCTCGGCGGCGCTGGGCGAGCAGGAGCGGACATTGAGCGCGGTGCTCGCCGCGGCGCAGGAGGCCGAGGCGCGGCGTCAACTCTCCGAGGCCAGATTCCAGGCGGTTTTCGCCGGAGCGTCGGTCGGCATCGGCATCCTCAACATCCGGGGCGAAGTGCTCGACGTCAACGCGGCCTTCGGTGAGATGCTCGGCATTCCCGCCGAGGTCATGCCGGGGCGTTCGGTGGCCGAACTGCTCGGGCCCGCCAATATCGGACACGCCTTCGCGCAATTGCAGCGCATGCTCGCGGGCGAGACCGAGCGTTTCCGGATGGAGACCGAGCACCGCAGACCCGACGGCGCGCTCGCCTATATCGACCTGTCGATGTCGGCGGTTCGCGATCGGACCGGCGATATCCAATTCCTGACCGGTGTCGCCGTCGACGTCACCGAACGCAAACAACTCGCCGATCGGTTGTGGCACGACGCCAACCACGACAGTCTCACCGGCCTGCCGAATCGGGTGCAGTTCTTCGATCGCCTGGCGGGCGCGACACCCCCGCTCGGCGTCTGCTATCTGGATCTCGACGGGTTCAAGGCGGTCAACGACGAATGGGGTCACACCGTGGGTGACCGGGTACTGCGCGATGTCGCCCAGCGACTGCGCGCCGCCGTCGAATCGATGGGCGGGCTGGCGGCTCGGGTGGGCGGTGACGAGTTCATCGTGCTCGTGGAGAACTGTGACAGCGAGGAGTATCTGTCCTCGGTCGCCGCGCAATTGCATCGCACACTCGCCGCGCCGCTGGACGTGGCGGGTTATCCGGTCGTGGTCGGCGCGAGTATCGGCACGGTGTACGTCGAGGACCGGCCCACCGCGGTCGACGCGCTCATGCACGCGGTCGACACGGCCATGTATCGGAACAAACCGGGCGCGGCGGGCCGTTCCTCGCGCCGCCCCCGCCACGCGCTCTGACCTGACCCGGGCCCCAGCGCGCTCCAACCGGTCGGCATTCGCCGTCGGGGCTGAACTCGCCCGCAGCCGTGTGGTCGGCGGGCGATTTTCTTCGGTCATCGTGACCGTGCCGCGTCGGACGCCGCCGGTTCGTCGGCGAACACGCTCGCCCCCGCCGTCGCGATCACGCGCCCGGATTCGCTGATCAGCCACTGCCCGCACACGCATCTCGCGTACTGCACGCGACCGTGTGAGGACAGGGGAGCGGGGGAAGGCCAGGCGCACGCGGGGCAGGTAGCGATCATGGGACCAGCCTGATGTAATGACTCAATGCATTTCAACCCTTACGGAGGCGCGGCGGCGGAACTGGCGGTGCTGCTGGTCAACGCGGAGCCCGAACGCGATCTCGTCGAATTGCTCCGCGACGCCGGGTACAAACCGGTCGGGACACTCGACGCGGACCAGGTCGCCGAGTTGCGCGGGTGGATCGTCCGGCTCGACGAGGTCTTCACCGCACCCGGCGTCGAGGTGCTGAACGAATTGCTGGCCGCGACGGCGGGTGTCCCGTACATCTCCACCCACGACGGCCGCGCGCCGCATCTGCACTTCGCGCGGGAGGACGCGCCGACCGACGAACGGGTCAAGGCCTACACGGCGGCGGGGCTGGCGACGCTGTTCTGCGAGGATCCCGCGCGTATCGGGCGTTGCGCGAGGCCGGACTGCGCCTTCGTCTTCGTCGACACCTCGCGCAACGGCCGCCGCCGGTTCTGCTCGACGCGCTGTTCCACGCGCGTGCACGTGGCCGAACACCGGACCAGACGCAGCGCCTGAGCCCGCGTCGTCCTCAGTTCAGGTAGCCGGGTCCGTGCCCGCGGAAATGTGGATGCTCGTCGGCGACGGTCCAGCGGCCGTAGGTGGTCCGGCCGGTGTCGTCGTCGCGTCGGATGGGACTGACCCAGGTGCGACGCGGGACCTGCCCGCCGCTGCGGTGGCCGCCGCGCGCCATCAGGGGTACCTCCCTGGCGACGAGGTAGTAGTCGCCGTCGTCGGGCCGGGTCTCGGGCAGATATTCGCAGAGTTGTTCGGCGGCGTCCCCGAGATCGGCCGCCGCGACGACGCCGTGCCGCGGCGCGAGATCGTCACCCTCGACGACCACCGCCGAGACGGTCCACATGCGAGTGGGGGGCAGGCGGCTCGCCGGTGCGTCGGGGACGGGACGGTCGCGATGATCGGCGGTGCTCCCGCTGTCGGACCCGTGCGAACCCTCGATCATCCTGTGCCTCCGGTGACGGTCTCCGGTCGGCACGGTGTCGGCTGTGGTGCTGCGGTAGTGAATCCCCTTGCCTCCCAACTTTTTCCGGTAGCCGAATGCGCTGTTCCCGGCTACGAAATCCCGCATGTCTCGTGTCGATTATTTGATAGGAGATCCGACCTGTAAATGAGTGTAGCGTCCCGATATCGGGTGCGGTCCGAACCTCTGTCGAAAGATGTTCGCCGACATCGCAATTCGCTTCGCTTCGGAAATGTCTCGGGCGCCGTCGGTCTCGCGGTGTCGATGCTCGTGGCGGCGGCCTCGGTGCTGGAGTCCTGGTGACCGCCGCCGATGGATTGCCCGCGACAGCGCCGCAACGTGTTCGATGCGGATTCGCATCCACGACGCCCCCCATTTTGGTAGCTGCAAGTGTGCTGACTGATATTCGCATAGCCGCTTCCGTAGGTATCCGGTCCGATCGCGTGACCTCGCTCGGGTGTCGGATGCCCGCGCGCGCGAGGATTCGCATGGCGGACCGTCGCGTGGGTCCGACTGCCGGGCAGGGTCGCCATGCCGAGTGGTCTCCACGATGAAATAGCCGTTTTGCTGCGTAAACCATAGGTCGGCCGCCGCTGGTCCGATAGGTTGGGAAGGTGCGTAGCGCCGCAAGGCTGGCCGAGGTGATCACCGCATTCGTGTGCGCCGTGATCGGCGGAATGGCGCTCACGACACCGATCTCGCTGTCGTGGGCGCGCGGCGCGGCGACACTGGAGATGGAGTTGCTGGCGACCAGTCTCCCGCGCGCCGTCGCCGTCGGTTGTCTGGTCGCCGTGGTGGTCACGGTGTTCACGAGCACCACCGAATCGCTGCTGGTCCCGTGGGTGGCCGTGCTGTCCGGGATGGCGGTGCTGCTCGCCAATCACCTACTCGGGCGCAGTTTTTCCGAGATGATCCCGCTCACCACCCTGAATTTCATCGATTCGCTCGCGGGCGGACTGGTGCTCGGCGGAGCCGCGGCCGCCGTGGCGGTACGCCTGCCGATGACGCTGGCGTTCATCCTCGGCGCGCTCACCAGCGTCATCGCCGGTGGACTCACGATGTCACCCGTCGACGACGCCGGTGGCGAGAAGTTCGCGCCGATCGCCTGGTGGATCGTCGACTCGCCGTCGCTGTGGTTGATCTGGCCGGGTGCCCTGCTCGTCCTCTGGTGCGCGCGGCGGTTCCGCTCGGCCCGGAGATACCTCACCATCCGCGTCGAATTGCCGATGCGGCCGATCCTGGCCGCCGCCATCGCGGTCAGCGTGCCGGTCGTCATGTCCGAATGGCTGGTGACCAGCGGCTACGACTCCCCCGACCTCGTGCTGGTTTCGGTGCTGGTCGTGGTGAAGGCGTTCGTGGTCGGTTGGTTGCTGCCCGGCCGCGACGGCGTATTGATCCAGCTCTGTTCCGCGACCTCCGCGATCGGCGGCGCCATCGTGCTGATTCCGCTGGCCGAGTGGCTGGTGCCGCTGCTCATCGCCAGTATGGCGCTCGGATTGTGGTGCGGCATGGTGCGCCCGTCACCCGTCGCGGCGATGGCCGGGCTGTTGGCATTGTCGATATTCGTCGCGGCGGCCGCGGGCCCGCACACCCCGGTGCCGGGCGCGGCGATCGTCGGCACGCTCGTTCTCTCGCTGCTGACCGGATACAGCTTCGGCGCGGCGCTGCCGGGCCAGAGTTCGAGCGTGATGCTCAGCATCGCGGTCCTGTTCGTTCCCGGCGTCGTGATCGCGATGCGCGGCCGGATCTTCACTACCGACCCCGGGGTGGTGATGGACAATTCGGTGCCGGGGCTGGCGGCGGTTCTGATCACCGTCGGCGCCGCGTGCGCTCTGCTCCTGCTGCGCCGTCGCCCGCTCGCCGACGTCGACCCCGTGACCTTCCCCGCGCCCGCCGCGGCGGGTGGCGCGGGTGGCGACGAGGCGTGAGGTCCGCTCGCGATGGGCCACGACCCGTGCCACTATCGGAGAGCTACTTCGACATCGAGGGGGATCTGTGGCATTGCGCCAGCTCACGGAACAGTTCGACAGGGACGGCGGTACGCGGGTGTTCGGTGAGCCGTACGAGACCGAGGACGGGACGACGATCGTCACCGTCTCGCGGATCCGCGCGAAACGAAAAGCGGAGGGAGCGGTTCACCAGACCGCGACCCCGGTCGGCGTCTTCGTCGTCCACGACGGCGAGGTGACCTGGAAATCGGCCGACGACGGCACCCGCATCGCGCTGTTCGGCGAATTGATCGGTCTGGTCAGTGCCGTACTGATGCTGGTGGTGTTCCTGCGCCGTCCGCCGTGGCCGGATCTGTCGGCCCGCGTCATGACGGTGATCGGAAAGCCGCACCGGTAGCCGTGCACCGATGATCGCCCGGTAGAGGCGCGGATTCGCGGTGCGCTAGTTTCGCTGTATGCGGCTTCACGTTGGATGCGCGATGTGGCGCCATGCCGCCTGGCAGGAGGGTCAGTTGCCCGCCGCGGAGGCACTGCGTGTCTACGCGGGTTCGTGCAACGCGGTCGAGGGGAACACCACCTTCTACGCGACGCCGTCGCGGCGGACCGTGGAATCGTGGGCGGCGCAGACGGATCCGGATTTCCGTTTCGTGGTGAAACTGCCCAAGCCGATCACCCACGAACGCAGACTCGTCGAGATCGACGCCGAACTGCGCGCGTTCCTCGACGCGATGGCGCCGCTGGGTCCGAGGGTGCACGCGTGGTGGGTACAGCTGCCCGGCTCGTTCGGGCCGAACGACCTCGGGGCGCTGGCCGGATTCCTGCGCCGCCTGCCGTCGTCGTGCCGGACGGCCGTCGAGGTGCGCCATCCGGCGTTCTTCGAGGACCGGCGCGTCGCCGAACAGTTGGAGCGGGTGCTGGGCCGGGGCGACGCGGAATGGGTCACCTTCGACACCACCGTGCTCTTCGACGGACTGCCCGGCAGCGCGGCCGAGCAGGAGGCCTGGTCGAAGAAGCCGAGGGTGCCGCGCCGCACCCGCGCGCTCACCGAATTCCCGATCGTGCGCTACCACGGACGCGACGACCCCGATCGCACGGTCGCCGGATGGGAACCGTGGCTCGACGTCGTGACCACCTGGCTGCGTGAGGGCAGGTCGCCGACGGTTTTCGTGCACACTCCCGACAACGCGAGTTCACTGCCGCTGGCCCGCCGCTTCCACGACGCGGTGCGCGAGCGGCTGCCGGAACTCGAACCGCTGCCGGAGCCGATCCCGACCGAGCCGATGACGCTGTTCTGAACCGCTGCCGCCGGACAACACCCCGCCGTCTGGGGAAGCGGCCGCCAGCGGCTCGTTCCCGAGGACGCGAGTCGGTCGAACGGTCGGGACGGATTCCGCCGGGCTACTGTCGAACTGTTCAGTCGGCACGTCATCGAATGCGACCGGGAACGGAGTGGTGCGATGGAATCCGGACGGGGTACGGCGACCGAACTCACCGAGTCCGATCTGCGGCATCTGCGCCGCTGCGTCGAACTCGCGGCCGAGGCGGTGGACGCGGGCGATCATCCGTTCGGGTCCGTGCTCGTCGCCGCCGACGGCATCGTGCTGGCCGAGGATCGCAATCGCGTGGTGAGCGCGAACGATCCGCTGCGCCACCCCGAGATCGAACTGGCCCGCTGGGCGCGTGACCATCTCGGCGCGGCGGAGCGCGCCGCCGCCACCGTCTACACCTCCGGCGAACACTGCCCGATGTGTTCGACCGCGCACGCGCTGGTCGGTCTCGGACGCATCGTCTACGCCGGTTCCTCCGAACAGCTCGCGGGCTGGGTCGCGGACACGGCGGCCCCTCGGGCCGCCTTCCACGCCCTGCCGATCACCGTTGTCGCACCGGGAATTCCGGTGCTCGGCCCGGTACCGGAGTTCGCCGAGACCCTGCGTGAACTGCACCGGCGGTCGGCGGGCCGTTCGGCCTGACCGGTCGCGAGGTCAGTGCACCTGACGGTCGGTGTCACCCCAATACTGTTTGCGCAGTTCGCGTTTGAGGATCTTGCCCGCACCCGACACCGGCAGTGTCTCGGCCAGTTCGATGGTGCGCGGAGCCTTGTATCCCGCGATGAGGCCCTTGGCGTATTCGCGGATCTCCTCGACGGTCACCGTGGTGCCGGGAACGCAGACGATCACCGCGTGCACGCGTTCGCCCCATTCCCCGTCCGGTACGCCGATCACCGCGCACGCGGCGACATTCGGATGCGCGGCCACGGCGTTCTCCACCTCGGCGGAGTAGACGTTCTCGCCGCCGCTGACGATCATGTCCTTGATCCGGTCGACCACGAAGACATAGCCCTGCTCGTCCATGTAGCCGCCGTCGCCGGTGTGCATCCAGCCGTCGCGGATCGCGGCCGCGGTCTCCTCGGGCCGGTTCCAGTAGCCGAGCATGACGTGATCGCCGCGCACCGCGATCTCGCCGACCTCGCCGCGCGCGACCTCGTTGCCCTCGGGATCGACGATGCGGACCTCGGCGTGCGGGGCCGAACGTCCGGCCGAGCGCAGCAGGCCGTCGCGGTGGTCGTCGGGTCCGAGCAGCGTCGCGACCGGCGCCAGTTCGGTCATGCCGTAGGCCTGGGTGAACCGGGCGTTCGGGAAGACCTTCATCGCGCGTTCCAGCACCGCCTGCGCGATCGGGGACGCGCCGTACATGATTTGTTCCACGCTCGACAGATCGTGTTCGGTGATCTCGGGGTGGTCGACCAGCATCTGGATCATCACCGGCACCAGCAGCGAACCGGTGATGCGGTGGGCGGCGATCACCTTCATGGTGGCGACCGGATCGAAGGCGGGGATCATCACGTGGGTGCCGCCGAGCGCGGTCTGCGCGATCCAGCCCGCGAGATCGGCGAGGTGGAACATGGGCGCCGCGTGCAGGTACCGGCCGTCGGGGCCGAACAGGTAGCCGGTGGCGATCGAACCGAGGGTCGACGCGAACAGGTTCGCGTGACTGAGCATGACGCCCTTGGGGAATCCGGTGGTGCCGCCGGTGTAGAAGAGTCCGGCCAGTCGGTCGCCGCCGCGCCGCGCGTCCTCGATCGGCTCGGATTCGGCCACCAGTGCCTCGTAGGACAGGGTGCCTTCCGGTGTCGGCCCGTCGCCGCAGTGGATCACCGCGGTCAGCCCCTCGTGGGCGGCGCGGATGGCGGGCAGCATCGGCGCGAAGGCGTCATCGATGAACAGCACGCTGGTGCCGGAATCCTGGAAGCTGTAGATGATCTCGGCCGGACTCCACCGGATGTTGACCGGATTGAGCACCGCGTCGGCCCACGGCACGGCGAGCAGGTATTCGCTGTAGCGGTCGGAGTTCAGGGCCAGGATCGCGACCCGGTCGCCTTCCCGGACGCCGAGCCCGCGCAATCCGCCCGCCAGCCGCGCCACCCGATCGGCCGCCTGCCGGAAGGTCGTGGACCGCTCCCCGTAGATCGTCATGATGCCGTCCGGATTCTGTTGCACGGCGCGGTGCAGGCCCTGGGTGAGGTACATCGGCGAATTCCTTCGTGTCGTGACGTAGCGCGGTGTGACGGATCGCGGGCGACGGCCGGTCGTGCAGTCTCCGCTGAAGTGAACGGTCCATAGTGTAACAGCGGTCACTGAATCAGTGCTGGCTTCGTGCATCGCCTCACTTTTCGCAAGACAAAGTCGATATATGCCACGATCATGCCGAAATCGGAACCTCATCAACTTTTAAGTGAATATGCAATAGTCGTACCTGACCAACTTGTCCGTGCGGATTCCCGCGGTGGGCGCGAAGGGGGCTCGGTGCGATCCGGCCGAGGCGCGCTGACACTCGTCCGTGGGCACCACGTCGACGTCTGGAATGATCGCTCGCTGCCGGGCGAGGATCGGAGGAGGAGATGGTGAGCACGGACAGCCGGGCCACACGCGGCCCGGCGCGCGGGACCCGCCCGGCGAACAGAAGGCAGCTGATCGTGCGCGCCGCCGAGGACCTGTTCTACCGCAAGGGCTATGCCAAGGTCGGGATGGGCGAAGTGGCCGAGGCGGTGGCGATCGGGCCGTCGGCGCTGTACCGGCATTTCCGCGGCAAACAGGATCTGCTCGTCACCGTCGTCGACGACGCGATGCGCACGCTGGAGCAGGTGCTGGCCGAGGCCACCCCCGACGACGTCGCCGAACGTCTGGCCGCGGTGTCGCTGGAACACCGCAGGGTCGGCGTGCTGTGGCAGCGCGAGGCCCGCCACCTGCCCGCGGAGCAGCGGGCCGAACTGCGCGAGGTCACCAAACGCATCGGCGCGCGGTTGACCGTGCTGATCCGCCTGCGCAGACCCGGACTCGGCGACGCGGAGGCGGGGCTGTTGCCCTGGTGCGCGCTGGCGACCGCCACGAGCGTCTCCTTCCACAGTCTTTCGCTGCCGGAGCCGGGATTCGCCGCCGTCCTCGCGGATCTGGTCACCCGGGTCGTCGACGCCCCGATCACCCTGCCCGCCCCGGCGTCGGACGCGACGCCCGCTGCGGGCCTGACCACCCGGTCGCGGCGCGAGGTGATCCTCGCCGAGGCCACCGCGCTGTTCGCCCGGCACGGATTCGCGGGGGTGAGCATGGACGATATCGGCGCGAGCGTCGGCATCGCGGGCCCCAGCCTGTACAACCATTTCGCAGCGAAATCCGACATCCTCGCCGCCGTCATGTACCGGGGCGACGAATGGCTGCGGATGGAGATGAACCGGGTCTTCGCCCGCGCCACCGACGCCCGCGACGGACTGCACCGCCTGATCGACAGCTACAGCGGATTCGTCCTGGAGAACCCGGATCTGATCCAACTACTGGTGTCGGAGACCGCGCACCTGCCCGACGCCGATCGCCAGCGCGCCCGATCCACCCAGTACACCTACATCGATGAATGGGTGCACCTCGCCGTCCAGGTGCACCCGGGCTGGGATCCGCTGACCACCCGCATCCGGGTGCAGGCCGCGCAGACCACGATGAACGACATCGCGCTCATCCCCAGTCTGCGCACCCGCGCCGGTGTCGACGCGGCGCTGCACGTCGTCAGCGCCGCGTTGCTCGAACTCCGGTAGTTCCGCTCAGCCGCGCCCGTGCAGCAGGTTGGCGAGGGTGGTGAGGTTCTTGTCGTTGGCGGCGGTGCGCGCGAAACTGGTCAGATTCATCAGACCGGGCATCCGCCTGCTGGCGACCGCCTTGGCATAGGTGAATTCGCGCAGCCCGTCCGGGCCGTGGATGCGGCCGAAACCGGATTCGCCGATCCCGCCGAAGGGCAGCGAGGGGATGGCGGCGAAGGCGATGACGGAATTGACCGCCGTCATCCCGGACCGGATGCGCCGGGCCAGTTCCTTTCCGCGCTTCTTGGAGAAGACCGTCGCGCCGAGTCCGTACCGGGAATCGTTCGCCAACCGCACCGCCTCATCCATATTCGCGACCCTGGCGATGGTGAGGGTGGGGCCGAAGGTCTCATCGGTATTGGCCAGCGAATCGCTGGGCACGTCGACCAGGACCGTCGGCTGCACGAACCGGTCACCGACCGCGCCGAGGCCGCCGATGATCGCGCGTCCGCCGCGTTGGAGCGCGTCGGCGATATGGCGGCGCACCACATCGGGCTGGCTCGGCATGGTCATCGGGCCGATCTTGGCGGCCGCGTCCGAGCCCGCCCGCAGCGGTTCCACCAATTCCGTGACCTTGTCGAGGAATTCGTCGTAGACCCGCTCGTGCACGTAGACCCGCTCGACACCGACGCAGGTCTGTCCGGCGTTCGCCAATCCGCCCCAGACCGCGGCGTCGGCTGCCTTGGCGATATCGGCGTCGGCGTCCACGAGCAGGGCGTCCTTGCCGCCGCCCTCGATCACCACGGGGGTGAGGGTGTCGGCGCAGGCGTGCATGATCTTGCGGCCGGTGGCGGGCGACCCGGTGAACGCGAGCTTGTCCACCCCGGAACGACACAGCGCCTCACCGGTCGCGCCGAATCCGGTGATCAGTTGCAGCACCGGCTTTTCCGGAACCACCTGGGCGAAGGCGTCGACCAGCCACGCGCCGACGCCGGGGGTGTACTCGCTCGGTTTGAAGACCACCGCGTTCCCCGCGGCGAGCGCGTAGGTGATGGAACCGAGCGGGGTGAACACCGGATAGTTCCACGGTCCGATCACGCCGACGACACCCATCGGCCGGTACTCCACCGACGCCGAGTGATCCGACATCACCAGTCCGGTCGATACCCGCTTACGGCCGAGCACCTTCGGCGCGTGTTTGGCCGCCCAGGAGATGTGGTCGAGCACCAGCGCGACCTCCAGCGCCGCGTCCGAATGCGGTTTCCCCGTCTCGGCGTGCACCACGTCGGCCAACTGATTGATGCGCCGGGTGATGACACCGGCCCAGGCGCGCAGTCGCTTTCCGCGTTCGGCGAAGCCGAGCCCGGCCCACCAGTCCGCGGCGTCCCCGGCCGCGGCGACGGTCGCGTTCACCCGCTCGGCGTCATCGATCGGGTAGGTGCCGACGACGTCGCCGGTGGCCGGGTCGAGGGATTCGAAGGTGGCGACCGCGGTGGTCGGCACCGAGGTTTCCGGTGCCGAGGTCGCGGGCGCTGACGTTTCGGGTGCTGAGGTCATGTCACTTCTCCTCGGGGTGTCGGTACAGGGCGGTGCGGCCGAGGATCAGGTCGGCGGCCTTCTCCGCGATCATGATGGTTGGCGCGTTGGTGTTGCCCCGGGGAATCGCGGGCATCACCGAGGCGTCCACGACGCGCAGCCCGTCGAAACCGTTGACCCGCAACGCGGTATCGACCACCGACTGCTCGCCGCTGCCCATCGCGCACGTGCTGACCGGGTGGTAGAGCGTCTGGGCGGTGGCGCGGATGTGGTCGGCCAGATCGTCGTCGGTGACGCCCGCGATCCGATTCGGCATGAAGGGCCGGTCCAGGTATTTGCCGATCGCGCTCGCCTGCGAGATCTCGATGACGCGCCGCGCTCCCGCGATGGTCGCGCGCATATCGATCGGATCGGAGAAGTAGCCGGGATCCATCTCCGGTTTCCACGCCGGATCCGCCGACCGCAACCGCAGCCTGCCCCGGCTCGCGACGTCGACCAGGGTGACCCCCGCGGTGAACATGGGCGCGATCGGCTCGCGGAAACCGTTGTCGTAGAAGCCGGTCGGCGCGATATGGATCTGTATGTCGGGCGCGGCGAGGTCGTCGCGGGAGGTGAAGAAGCCGCCGCCCTCGCCGACGTTGGAGGTCAGCGGCCCGCGGCCTGCCACCTGCCACTGCACCAGACGTCCCGGATTGACGTAGTCGGACAGGTCCGAGGTGCCCTTGGTGTACCAGAGCATCGGGACCACCGGATGGTCGTGCAGGTTCTCGCCGACGCCGGGCAGGTCCGCGGCCACCTCGATGCCGAACTCGCGCAGGTGCGCGGCCGGTCCGATACCCGAGAGCATCAGCAGCTGAGGCGAATTGATCGCGCCGCCGGACAGGATGACCTCGCGTGTGGCGTGGGCGGTGTGCTCGACGCCGTCGCGCCGGTAGCTCACACCCGTCGCCGTGGTGCCGCGCAGCAACACCTTCGTCACGAGGCTGTGGGTGCGCACCGTCAGATTCGGGCGGTCGAGCGCGGGACGCAGATACCCGTCGGCGGTGGACCAGCGGCGGCCGTTCTTGCAGGTGACCTGGTACCGGCCCACGCCCTCCTGCGTCGCGCCGTTGAAATCGTCGTTCGGCTTGAGTCCGGAGGCGACGGCGCCCTGCACCCAGGCGTCGGTGAGTTCGTGGGTGTAGCGCCGGTCCTCGACGTGGAGCGGGCCCTTCGCACCGTGGAAGTCGTCGTCGAAACGGGTGTTGGATTCCGAGCGACGGAAGTAGGGCAGGACGTCGTCGTAGCCCCAGCCGGTCGCGCCGTGCTCGTCGCGCCAGCGGTCGTAGTCGGCGCGGTTGCCGCGGATGTAGATCATGGCGTTCATCGACGAGCAGCCGCCGAGCGCCTTCATCCTCGGCCAGAACGCCTTGCGACCGTCCATGTGCTTCTGCTCGGTGGTCTGGTAGTTCCAGTCCCACTTGGTCTTGAACAGGCTGGAGAACGCCGCGGGAATGTGGATCTCGTCGGCGTCGTCCTCGCCGCCCGCCTCGAGCAGCAGCACCGATACCTCCGCCCGCGCGCTCAGCCGATCGGCCAGCACGCAGCCCGCGCTTCCGGCGCCCACGATCACATAGTCGAAGGAATCCTGTTCCGGCACCCGCGCCTCCTCCTCGATTCGCCGTGACCTGCGTCACGTCCTACTACTCAATGTACGACCGTGCGGTGCGGGATCCCAGGATGGGAGCGGACAGAAATTTGATAGATTAGGCCACGAGTTGGGTTCGGCAGGAGGGAGCGCACAACCGTGTCGACGACCACTCGCAGGGCTCCGAGCGTGCGACTGCTTGTCGATTTCGCGGCCGAGCACGGTGTGCCCGCCGAGCTGTGCCTGAAACGGGCCGGACTGAGCGTGGCACGGCTGGCCGAGGTCGATCCGGTCGTGTCGTCGGAACAGGAATCGGCGGTGATCGCCGCCCTCGTCGAAGCGCTCGGCGACCGGCCGGGTCTCGGCATCGCCGCCGGTGTGCGCTACCACGTCACCACCCACGGCATCTGGGGATACGCCCTGATCAGCAGCCGGACCCTGCGCGACGCGATCACCCTCGGACTGCGCTACCTCGACCTGTCGTTCTCCTACTGCGCCATCACCGCGCACGAGGAGGGCTCGGTGATGACCCTGGTCGTCGATCCGGAATCCGTGCCGGAGCCGGTGCGCCGTTTCGTCGCCGAACGCGATCTGGGCATCATCGGTTCGCTGCATCGCGAACTGGTCGGCCCGAGCGCGCGCACGCGCGGCGCGGAACTGGCCTATCCGGCCCCCGACGCGGGGCACCGCGAGGTCATCCGCCGCGCACTCGGACTCACCCCGCATTACGACACCGGCCGCTACGCCTACTCCTTCGATATCGCCCGCATCGACGACCCGCTCCCGCTGGCCGAACCGCATACCGCGGCCATGGCCGAACAGCAGTGCCGCGCGCTGCTGGAACGCCGGGTCGTCACCGGCGTCTCCGGACAGGTCCGCAATCTGCTGCTCGGCAATCCCGCGCGACCCCCGACCGGGGACCAGGTGGCCGCGTCGCTGTTCATGACCCCGCGCACGCTGCGCCGTCGCCTCATCGAAGAGGGGTCCTCGTATCGGGCGATCCTGGACGACGTGCGCCGAGGCGTCGCCGAACAACTGCTGGACGAGACGAATCTGTCGGTGGCCGAGATCTCCGAACGCCTCGGCTACGCGGAGACGGCGGCCTTCACCCACGCGTTCCGGCGCTGGACGGGGGCGCCGCCGCGCGCCCGTCGCGGGCAGCGGGTCGCAGGGGGCGCGTGAGCGTTCATTCCGGCGGGTCGGGCGCGGCGGGCGTTTCCAGGCACGCCGCCACCACTTCGAGCAGCACCGTGAGCGGCGGCAGCGGTTCGTCGGGCCGTGGCGAGCACAGCCAGTACCGCTCCTCGCGGGTGATGGGCCCGAGGCCGGTCGGCAGGATGACATTGGCCCGGTACGGGCCGGTGTCGACGCCGTACCGCAGCAGCGTTTCGACCACTTCGGGCTCGGTGACCCGGTCGTAGTGGGTGAGGAAGGTGTAGCGCGCGGGGTTCGGCCGGGCCAGCACGGGTCCGTAGAGGTGACGCTCGGGCATCAGCGCGACCACCCGGTCGCCGATCTCGCCGGGCGTATTCACCGCGGTGACCTCGTCGCTCAGCGGAAGGATCACGAAACCCGGTGTCGTGGAATGTGTTCCGGGTAGACCGCAGGATACGTACATTCGGGCCCACTGCTCCGGCGTCCGCGCCTCCGCGATCATTGCGGTCTCACCTATCCGCTCGCTCGTCCAGCTCTGTTCGCCGCAAGCCCGCCGGAGATCGCGTGCCCATCGCAACTTCCCCGCAGATACCCACCCGGCCCTCCGGTGGATATCTCCTCGTGCACACCTGCGTCGTCGTCGCACGCCGGGTTCGGCGTGGGACGACAATATAGCGTTCCCGCCGCCAGGCCGACAGCGATAACCTCGCGGTGGTCGGATCGACGCCGCGAATTCACCTGCCGCGTGTGCCGCCGTCATCGGCTGACCGCGAGGGCCGCTGTCTCTCATCCGCAACGTGTGAGGACGGCGCCCGATCCGCGCCCCTACCGTCGATGCCAGTCCGTGGCGACACGGTCGGCCCGTACCCGTGCCGACAGCACGGCGCGGATGTCGGAGCCCAAGGGAGTGGCGATGATCCTCGATGTGATCGGCGATGTGCTCGCACTGGCGATCGGTGTCGCGATCTCGCCGATCCCGATCATCGCCGCGATCCTGATGCTGCTGTCCAAGAACGCGGGCGCGAGCAGTATCGGATTCGGTATCGGCTGGGTCGTCGGCATCGTCGCGGTCACCGGCATCGTAATGCTGCTCTCGGGATCGATCCATACCGAGAATTCCGAATCGTCGACGGCGGTGTCGACGACCAAGATCGTGGTGGGGGCGCTGCTCGTCCTGCTCGCCGGGCGGCAGTGGCAGACCCGCTCGGACACCTCGGTGCCCAAGTGGATGCAGGCCATCGATCAGCTGACCATGCCGAGAGCCGCCGCCCTCGGTGTGGCGCTGGCCGCGGTGAACCCCAAGAATCTGCTGCTCTGCGTCTCCGCGGGAATCGCCATCGGCACCGGTGGCCTCGGCGGCGGGCAGGAGGTGGTCGTGCTGGTCGTTTTCACCGCGATCGCCGCGATCTCGGTCCTGGTTCCCGTCCTCGGCTACCTGGTGGCCGCCGACCGGATGAGCGGCGCTCTCGCCTCGCTCAAGAATTGGCTGCTCGCCAACAATCACGCGGTGATGGCGACATTGCTGCTGGTCATGGGGGCGGTGGTGATCGGCAAGGGGCTGCGCGGATTGTGAGCGGATTGTGAACAGTCCCAGCCCTTCTCGCGGCCGGGTAACATGATGTTCACACGAGGGAGGTCGGCGATGACGCTGCCGCGGGCGGTAGTCGCCGTGGTCTCGGCCTTGATGCTGGTCGCGACAGCCTCGGGCAGCGCGGCGGCCAGGGAACCGCTCCGGCCGCTGATGTGCGCGGGCACCGGTTGCGCGACATACGGGCCGACCTATTACGGCGGCTACCGCACCGCCACCGACATGCTGCGCCACGTCGACGCCGTCGGCGCCGCCTATCCCGGCATCGCCGCGGTGCACGACATCGGCGAATCCTGGTCGGCGAGCCAGGGGCGCGGCGGTCACCGGTTGCGCGCGATCTGCCTCACCGGTGTCGAACCGGGCGTCACCGATGCGGTCGCGGCGGTGGCGAAAACCGGTCTCGGGGTCTTTCGGCCCGCGGGCTGCGAGATGTCGACGACGAGCCGGAAACCCAGATTCCTGCTGATCGCCCAGATCCACGCCAGGGAGATCGTGACCGGCGAATTGGCTTGGCGCTGGATCGATTACCTGGCCGACGGTTACGGCATCGATCCGGTGGCGACCGAGATCCTGGACCACCACGAGATCTGGGTGGTGCCGGTGGCCAATCCCGACGGTGTCGACGTGGTGTCCTCGGGCGGTGACGATCCGAGATACCAGCGCAAGAATGTCGATTTCGCGCCGGATTCGTGCCGCGACGACACCGGGGAGGTCCGCTACTACCGCCAGGGCGTCGACCTGGAGCGGAATTTCACCGCGCGCTGGGGCGAGCCGGGCTCGGGCGCGGATCCCTGCGACGAGAACTATCGCGGCCCCGCTCCGGCCTCCGAACCGGAGACCGCGGCGCTCGAGGGCCTGATGTCGCGGATCTTCGCCGACCAGCGGGCGGGCTCGGCCGAGGTCGAGGTCCCCGATTCCGCCTCCGGTCTGGTCATCGACCTGCACGCGTTCGGCGACTACCTGCTGATCCCGACGGTGACCGCCCCCGAGGACGCCCGGCAATTGCGACGGCTGACCCAACGCCTCGCACCGCCCGGCTACCGGGGCGGCACCTCGGCGGAGACGGTCGGCTACGAGGTCTCCGGCACCAGTTCGGACCAGGCCTACGCCGCGCTCGGTGTGGCGGCGCTGGTGGTGGAGGTCGGCCCGCGCGGTGACGAACCCTGTCACGGTTTCCTGCCTGAGTACACCTGCGTGGATGCGCTGTTCTGGCCGACGTTGCTGCCGACCTTCGTCGAGGCCGCCCGCGCGGCACGTGCCCCGTACGTCGGGTAGCGGCCGTTGACCCGTCGTCGTCGCGCGTCCTACGCTGCGCGAGCAGACTGAAACGTGTTACAGAACGAAGGTGGTCCCGTGGCTTCGGCAAAGTTCGTCTTCGCACTCTGGGGCGCCCGCGACCCGCTGGGCCCGGTCCTGACCGAGGCCTGTCGCGCGGCGGGCGCGCGCGGACTCCAGGTGAATGTCGCCGACGCGGCGGTGGCGTCGGCGATGTTGCGCCTGAGCACCTTCGACCGTCCCATCGACGCCGTCGTCTGCCTCCTGCTGCCCGACGACGGTGACCGGGACGCGATGATCGCGGCCGTCCGCGCGTCGGCGGATCGGTGCGCGGGCTGGCTGGTCGAAGAACGCGTTCCCCTCGAACCCCCGGCGACCGAGTCGGGGGAGCGGACACCGGGTCTGGCCAATATCGCCTTCCTGCGCCGTCCCGCCGATCAGCCCTACGACGAATGGCTGGAATGCTGGCAGGTCCGCCACACCCGGGTCGCCATCGAGACCCAGGCCACCGTCGGATACGTGCAGAACCGGGTCATCGAACGCGTGACGCCCGACGACGGGGTCCGCGCGGGGGTCGGCGAGGTCGCGGCCATCGTCGAGGAACAGTTCCCGATCGAAGCCCTCACCGATCCGCACGCGTTCTACGGCACCGGCGGCGACACGGCCGAACTGACCGAGCGCGTCGCGCGCATGATGGCCAGCGTCGCGACCTTCGGCGCCGACCGCGATCTCGACGTGGTGCCGACCAGCCGTCACCGCCGGTACTGACCCGGGATCACCGCTGCGGCAGGAATCCCGAGACCAGGAATTCCCGGACGAACGCGTCGATCGCGGCCCGGTCCACCTCCGGGCATTCGATCCTGGTGTCGCGTAGCGCGTGCCTGCTGTTGTCGTCGGCCCATTCGAACTGCGCGGCGAAGACGTCGTAGTCGGCGGTGAGCAGCGCCGCGCGGACCAGGGAGTCGTCACCGGCGTCGTTGCGCAGCCGCGATTCGCGGTCGAGCGCGTCGCGCACGGTGTCCAGTTCGGCCGTCCGCACCGGTAGTCCGTGCTCGCGCAGACTGTCGAAAACCTCGCCGACCGGCACCCGGACCCGATTGACCAGGTGGTAGACCGTGTCCCGACGTTCCATGCGCGAGATCGCCACGATCGCGCGCGCCACGTAGCTCACCGGCACGATCGAGACCGTCGCGTCGCCGACCTCGGGGGCCATCCCGAGGACGGCCGCCGCGCGGACCATATTCCAGAACGAGTCGTCGGGACTGTTCACCCCCGAGCGTGGATCACCGCAGATGGTGCCGGGTCGGTAGATGGCGACCGGAATTCCCCGCGCGCCCGCTTCGCGCACCAATTCCTCGGCGGCCCACTTGGACTGGGCGTAGCCGTTGTCGGGGAGCTGGTCGGCGCGCAACCGGACCGACTCCTCGATATCGGCGAGCACCGGCGCGGTGCCGACCGTGGCGCCGATGGTGGAGACGTGGTGCACGGGCTTGACGCGGTAGGTCGTGGCCAGTCGCAGGATTTCCCTGGTGGCCTCGACATTGACCTCGCGCAGCCGCGCGTACGGATCGACATGGTTGACCCGCGCGCCGTTGTGGTAGATCACCTCGACCATCGCGGCCACGCGTTCGTAGTCGGCCGCGCTCAATCCGAGCCGTGGCGCGGCGATATCGCCCGGCACCGCGACGATCCGATCGGCGCTGTCGCGATCCCACAGCCGGAAACGGGTCAGTGCCCGCCGGATCCGGTCGGATCCGGCCTCGGCGCTCTCGGCCCGGACCACGCACCACACGCGCGCGTCGGTGGTGTCGAGTAGTTCGCGCAGCAGGTGCGCGCCGAGGAATCCGGTCGCGCCGGTGAGCAGGATCTCCCGCGGCGCCCCGGTCACCGGTCTTGCGCAGCGCGCGACGGTGATATCGGGGTCGAGTACGGCGTCGGCGGCCGCGCCCGCCACACCGACGGGGGCCGAGGATCCGGTGAGGAATCCGGCCAGTCCGCCGACGGTGGGGTGGGCGAGCAGCGCCGACATCGGCACGTCGCGCCCGAGCCGGGCGGTGAGCCGCTGATGCAGGGTGAAGGCGAGCAGCGACGAGCCGCCGAGCGCGAAGAAATCGTCCTCGACGCCGATCGGCGACACCGCAAGCACCTCGGCGTAGACCTCGGCGATATCGCGTTCGAGGTCGGTCGTCGGCGGCGCGCCGTCGCGGGCGGTGAACACCGGCTGGGGCAGCGCTTTCCGATCGAGTTTGCCGCTGGTGTTGACCGGGAACGTCGGCATGCCGACGATGGCCGCGGGCACCATGTAGCTCGGCAGCACCCCGGCGACCGACCGTCGCAACGTCTCGGGATCGACCGATCCGCCCGGTACCGCCACCACATACCCGACCAAACGGTCACCGCTGTCGGAGGGCTGGACCGTGACCGCGGCCTGGCCGACCGACGGGTCGGCGAGCAGCGCGGTCTCGATCTCGCCGAGTTCGATGCGATGTCCGCGCACCTTGACCTGGAAATCGGTGCGCCCCAGGTAATCCAGGGCGCCGCGCGCGTTCCAGCGCACCAGGTCGCCGGTGCGGTACATGCGTTCCCCGCCCGGATCGAGCGGATTCGCGACGAATCGTCCCGCCGTGAGCCCGGCTGCGCCGTGATAGCCACGCGCCAACTGGATTCCGGCCAGATAGAGTTCGCCGACCGCGCCGACGGGCACCGGCCGCAGCCTGCCGTCGAGGACGAAGGTCCGCGAATTCCATTCCGGCACACCGATCGGCACCGTGGTCGCGCTCAGATCGGCCGAACCGACCCGATGCTCGGTGATACTCACCGCGGCCTCGGTCGGCCCGTACAGATTGTGCACCCCGGCCGCGCTGATCGCGGCGAACGCGCTCGCCGTCTCCGGCGGCAGTGCCTCACCGATGACGAAAATCGCTCGCAGCGAGGCCAATTCGTCCGCCGACGCGTGCGCGGCGAAAACCGAGAGCATGGAGGGGACGAAATCGGTGAGTGTGATGCGATGTTCGGCGATCAACCGGCACAGCGCCGAGGGATCGCGATGTTCGTCCGGGCCGGCCAGTACCAGCGTCGCACCGGCCCGCAGCGGCAGGAAATACCCCCACAGCGACACGTCGAAGGTCGCCGGTGTCTTCTGTAGATAGCGGTCCTCGGGCTCGACCCGGTAGGCCTCGCGCATCCACACCAGCTGGTTGACGATCGCGTCGTGGGTGACCACGACGCCTTTCGGCCTTCCGGTGGAGCCGGAGGTGAAGATCACGTAGGCCGGGTGGTCACCGCGCAGCGGAGCGCGGCGTTCGGCGTCGGTGACGGGGCCCGCGCCGAATCGGGACAGATCGAGGGTGTCGACCGGCTGCGCGTCGGCGACGCCGTCCGCGACGGTGGTGAGCACACAGCGCGGTGCCGCCGCCTCGAGCACGTAGCCGATGCGTTCGGCCGGATGATCCGGGTCGATCGGCACCCAGCAGCCGCCCGCCGCCACGATGGCGTACAGCGCGACCACCTGGTCGATGGAACGGCGCATGGACACCGCGACAACGGTTTCGGGGCCGACGCCCTCGTCGATGAGCCAGCGCGCGAGACGATTCACCCGGGCCCGCAGCTGTCCGTAGGTCACCGAGTCCGCGCCGGACACCACCGCCACCGCGTCCGGGGCCGCGTCGGCCTGCCGTTCGAAGGCGGTGTGCAGCAGTTCGGGTGTCACGGTGATGTCGGGACCGGCCGACCAGGCACGCAGCCGTTGCCGTTCGGCGGGGTCGACGATATCGAGGTCGCCGACCGCCGACGCCGGATCGTTCGCGATCTCGTGCAGCACACGCAGGTACCCGTCGAGGAACCGATAGACCGTCGACTCGTCGAAAAGGTCGGTGGCGTAACAGAACCGAACGATGATCGGACCGGGTCCGCCGTCCACCCCGACGGTGTCGACCACCACGATGTGCAGATCGGTCTTCGCGGTGGTCGCGTCGACGTCGACGAAGGAGAAACTCAGGCCGGGCAGTTCCAGGCTGGCCTGGGCGAAATTCTGGAAGGCGAAGCCGACCTGGTACAGCGGATGGCGGCCCGGCGAGCGGACCGGGTCGACCGCGTCGACGATATGTTCGAACGGCGCTTCGGCGTGCGCGAAATTGGCGAGATCGCGGTCCCTGGTCCGGGCGAGCAGACTCGCGAAACTCTCCCGCGGATCGACCGTGGTCCTGGACACCGTCGTATTGACGAACATGCCGACCAGATGTTCCAGCGCGGGTTCGGCGCGATTGGTCATCGGCACACCGATCGCGATATCGGAGGTCCCGGACAGCCGGGACAGCAGCACGGCCAGCGCGGTCCGCATCACCATGAACAGCGTCGCGCGATTCGCGCGGGCGAGCGCGAGCAGTTCGCGATGCAGTTCGGCCGGGGCGCTGCGCTGGGCCGCCGCGCCGCGCAGCGAGGCCACCGGCGGACGCGGACGATCGGCGGGTAGATCGAGTTCGTCGGGCAGCCCGGCCAGTTCGGTGGTCCAGTAGTCGAGCTGACGCGAGAGCGCGGACCCCGGGTCGGCGCGGTCGCCGAGCACCTCCCGCTGCCACAGCGCGTAATCGGCGTACTGCACATCCAGCGGTCGCCAGCTCGGCGCCGCACCGGCGCGGCGCGCGGCGTAGGCGGTCGCGATATCACCGGCGAGCGGGGCCAGCGACGAACCATCGGCGCAGATGTGGTGCACGGTGAAGACCAGGACGTATCCGTCGGCGTTGTGCAGGAGCCCGATCCGCAGCGGCACCTCGGCGGCGACATCGAAACCGCGCCCGAGGATGTCGCTCACCCGCGCGTCGACGGCCGCCGGGTCGATCTCCTCGACGGCGAAATCGCCGAGCACACTGTCGGTGTCGAGCACTTCCTGCCTCGGACCGTCGGCGTCGGCGGGATAGCGGGTGCGCAGGGCTTCGTGGCGGGCGATGATATCGGCGAAGGCGGCCCGCAGCGCGGGCACTTCGAGCTGCTCCTCCGATACCCGCATCGCGAAGCCGATATTGTCCACGGCCGATTCCGTGTCGAACTGGTTGCGCAGCCAGAAACGCAGCTGCGCGGGCGAGAGCGGAACCCGGTCGGGCCGTTGCCGCGCGAGCAGCGCGGGACGGGCGGTGTCGAATCGCTGCGACTGGATCGCCTGCGCCAGCGTCGCGACGGTCGGATGATCGAAGACCAGCCGGGCCGGGATCTGGAGTTTGCAGGTATCGCTGAGCCGGGCCGCGACCTGGGTCGCGAGAATGGAGTTGCCGCCCGCGGTGAAGAAATCCGAATCCGCGCCGACCAGTTCCCGGCCGAGGACGTGCGCGAACACCGCCGCCACCAACTCCTCGCCGAGGCCGGACAACCGCCGCGTTGTCCGTGTTTCGGTGACCCTGGCCCGCAGCGCCGCGCGATCGGTCTTCCCGGTCGGGGTCAGCGGAATCCGGTCGACGACGGTGATCGAACTCGGCAGCATGAATCGGGGCAGCCGACCCGCGAGCGTATTGGCCAGCTCACCGGGATCGGGGGCGTGACCGGGTTCGGTCTCCACATAGGCGGCCAATTCGGCGTCACCGGCCGGGGTCCTGCGGTCGACGGTGACCGCCGACCTGACCCCGGGTAGCTCCGCCAGCGCGGCATCGATCTCGCCGAGTTCGATGCGGAAGCCGCGGATCTTGACCTGGTCGTCGCCGCGACCGAGGTATTCGAGTTCACCACCGGTCGTCCAGCGGACCAGATCTCCCGTGCGGTACATGCGCGCGCCCGGCCCGCCGTGCGGGTCGGTCACGAACCGCTGGGCGGTCAGATCGGCGCGGCCACGGTAGCCGCGGGCGACGCCGGGGCCGCCGATGTAGAGCTCGCCCGCGACCCCGATGCCCACCAGCCGCAACCGGGAATCCAACACCTGAAGTCGCGTGCCCGGCACCGCCGAGCCGATGGTCACCGGCATCATCGCCGTCAACGGCCCGCTCAGGGTGGCCGCGATGGTCGCCTCGGTGGGTCCGTAGGCATTGTGGAAACTACGGCCGCCGGATGCCCAGCGTCGCACCAGCGCGGGCTGGCACGGCTCACCGCCGACGATCACCACCCGCAGCGCGTCCAACCCGGCCGGTTCGATCGAGGCCAACGCAGAGGGAGTCAGGAACGAGTGCGTGACGGCGTGCTGTGCCAGCAGGGTCGCCAATTCGGCGCCGCCGTAGATGGTCGGCGGCGCGATCACCAGCGTCGCCGCCGACCCGAAGGCGAGCAGCAGTTCGAGAATCGACGCGTCGAAACTCGGCGAGGCGAAATGCAGGACCCGCGCGGTCTCGGTGAGACCGAAACGGGTGATCTGCTCGGCGCACAGCGCGGCCAGTCCGGTATGGGTGACGGTCACGCCCTTGGGCTTGCCGGTCGAACCCGAGGTGTAGATGACGTACGCGGGATTCGACGGCCGCGCCTGCGCGGTCTGGTCCAGGTAGGACAGCGGGTTGGCGGGCCGGTCGGCGGCCTCGGCGATATGGCCCGGATCGTCGAGGACGAGCCAGTCGATTTCGGCGGGCAGGGTGGGGTGGTGTTCGGTCGTGGTCAGGCCGAGCAGCGCGCCGCAGTCACGCGCCTGGAATTCGATGCGCGATCGCGGGAAACCGGGATCGATCGGCACGAACGCCGCGCCCGTCTTGACCACCGCCCAGATCGCGAGAATCGAATCGACCGAACGCGGCAGCGCCACGGCGACGGCCGATTCCGGACCGGCTCCACGCGACAGCAACATCCGGGCCAACTGCGAGGAGCGCCCGTCGAGTTCCCGGTAGGTGAGCGTCACGCCGTCGCACAGCACCGCGATCCCGTCGGGATTGGCCTCAGCCGCCGAGGACAGCAAACTCCCGAGAGTCGGCGTCGCCGTCGTCGTCCGCCGCCGCGCACGGTCCCGGCGCGATGACGCGGCCCGTTGAACTCCACTGGTCACGTTCTGTCCCGCCTCGTGCGATGAGCTGAGCGGGCCGATGTTATAACGTGGCCGTCGGGTAAGTCATCCCTGGGCGTGGCGGTAGCCAGCAAATCCCGGTGAACCGGGAAGTCTCGTCCGCGCTCTTCCCCGCGGACCCGAGTCCATGACAACCCCCTCGCCGGTGACCGGGTCGGCGTCCTCGCCGTGTCGGCCGAAGCCGGTCGCCGTGACGGCTACCGCACCGAGTCGGAATCCTCGACGACGTGGTGTGACAGGGATTCGGGCACCCCGGATCCCGACTCTCACGGCCCGACCCTCCGGCGGCGATCAGTCCACGTCGACACCGCGAGTTCGTATGTTCGCGCGCGGCGATCCGGTACGGATTCCGGCGACCACCGTCATCACCAGAACCGTGACCAGTTCCAGCAGATTCCACGCCAGCGGATCGGGTGGTGACCGCACGGTCTCCCGTGGACGGAACACGGGTGCGGAGACCGGGCGCACGACCTCGTGTGCCGTAGCCGTCGGCGCGACGACAGTCTGCGGCGCGACCGGATTCGGCACCGGTACGGCCGGATTCGGTGGTTCCAGGCGCAGCGGGATCGCGGGTTCCGTCGAGGCGGGCGCGGGCAGCAACAGCAGACAGGTCAGGACAGCACTCCCGGTGGCCGCGCTGCCGACCGCGGCGCTGCCGAGCCCGGAACCGCCCGAACCCGTGCCGACCAGGGCGGGCGTGCCGGATCCGCTACCTGTCGCGAGTCCCACCCCGATCGCGCTACTGCCCACCGCCGCGCTGCCGCCGCACGCGACCGCGACACTGCCCGGGGCGAGTCCCAGCGCTTCGGCCGAATTCGCGGGGACCGGAGCATCCACCGGGTCGCCCGTCGGCGTCGGTCCCGGGCCCACCGGTTCGAGCGCGAGTTCCACTCCGCCCCCGGCATTTCCGCTCGCGAGGTCGGGTGCGGCACTGCCCGACACCAGATCGCCCAGCGTTCCTTCCGCACGGGCCGTCGCACCGGACGCCAGCGCGACGAGCGCGCACACCGTGACGACCGTGAGTTCGCGCCCACCCCCGCGTGATCCGATCGAATCCATCGCGACCGCTAGCCGATCCGCGCGCCGGGCGACGGTGCGATCTGCTGGAAACGGGTCACCGCGAGTTCGTAGGCCTCCCGCGAGACGAGGTTGCCCCCGGAGAAGGGGTGGTCGAGATTGTGGATCTGCAACAGCGCGGACCCGACCACGACCCCGAGCAGTCCGATCATCACGATGCTGCGCGCGGTGACCCCGACACCGGACAGGGCGGGACTGAGCAGCAGCATCACCGTCCCGAATATCAGGGCGATGTAGAGGAATCCGGGCAGACCCTCGCGCACGTCGACGGCGCGATCCTGACGCGCTTGCGCCACCCGGTCCAGTCCGTCGACGGCGTCGGCGCGCGAATCCGCGACCACGGTATCGGCGGTCGGCACCGCGGATGCCGTGGCGCGCAGCGAATCCAGGGTTTGCTGTGCGGCCTCGCTCAGACTGCCGTCCCGGTCCATCGCTGCCCATTCGGCATTCATCACCTGCTCGGTGTAAGCCCTTATCCCGTCCTGGATCCGCCGCGCGTCGGGAGCCGGCAGCGCGTTCGCGGCCCAGTAGGCGTCGACCAGCGCCTGCGATTCGGCGATGGTGTGGGCGCGGGCATTCTGATATTGCTGCCAGCCGATCACGACGACGAAGGCGACGACGGCGGTGAAGAAGGTCTTGATCAGGTCCAATACCAGGGTGCCCGCGTATTCGTCGTCGGTCCGCCGCCACGACCGCGGCCGCAGACGATCCCCGGCGACGAAGACCGTCATCGCCGCGACCGCTGCGAGCACGGCGATGATCGAATACTGGGCCATGACAGCGGTCCACCCTTCGTCGGCGTCGGAACGTCCTCGGCGGACGGTCGTGATCAGACGGGTATTCGCCGCGGTGCGGTGGGCGGATAGCGGACAAGCCGTTGTCCGGGATCAGCTGTGGCGGATCGGGTTCCGAATCTGCCTCCGAGAAGACCGGTCAGGCACCGAATTTCGCCTCGGCGTTCGCGACGATCTCGTCCAGGCGCGCGTGATGAGCGCCCTTCCAATAGGCCTGACCACATTCCACGCACTGCGCGAAGGTGTCGTAGGTCTGTTCCGTACTGCCGGGCAGTTGCCCGCGCATGGACTCCTTGTCGGCGGCCCGCAGCGCGCCGTTGCACGCGGTGCAGCGCGTCCACGGCGCGAGGCGGGGAGCGAAACGGGACAGCACATCGTCGAGTTGATCGTCGGGCCGATGACTGTAGATATACGCGCCCGCGAAGATCTCGCGCCGCCGCAACAGTCCACGATCCCGGGAGAGCAGCACCCGGCGCTCGGTCGCGGACCGGGTGGCCAGCGCCGCGTCACCGATATCCGGGTTCTCGTAGGCCGCGTCGATACCGAGTAGACGCAACCGCCGCGCCAGCGTGCCCAGGTGGATGTCGAGCAGGAAACGCAGTGGTTCGGCGCGTCGCTGCGGACGCGTCACCGCGAGTACGGAGATCGCCTGCCCCGCGATCGGAACGTGCGCGGGGATGACCGCGCGACCGTCGACCAGCAGCGCGCCGACCTCGGTGAGCGGCACCCCGAGCGCTTCGACCAGATGTCCGAGTGTCGATACGCCGTCGATCCGTACGGTGGATCGCCCACCCCTGCGTGCCGCTGCGATGAACAGGTCCTGTTCGGGCGCGAAGTCGATGGTGATCTCCCCGGCGTTCACCCGGTCAGCATGCCAGTGCGCGGCCCCCCGCGCCCAGTGCGTTTCTCATCGCGGGTGCCGGGAACCGTCGATCGCGGGCTCGGCGAGCAGGTCGGTGATCCGGTGCGCGGGCATCGGCCGGTGGAAATGCCACCCCTGCGCGGTGTCGCACCCCAGGTTGCGCAGGCGTTCGGCCTGGTAGGCGGTTTCCACGCATTCGGCGGTGACGGTCAGTCCGAGCGCGTGGGTGAGCCCGATGATGGTCTCCAGCACGAGCAGATCGGTGCGATTCACCGTCTCCGGGGTGCGGATGCGCTGCACGAAAGGGCCCGCGAGTTTGACCACGTGCAGCGGAAGTTGGCCGAGATAGGCCAGATTGGAGTAGCCGGTGCCGAAATCGTCGATCGCGATGCGGACGCCGGTCTCGGACAGGGTGCGCAGTGCTTGCAGCGGAAGCCCTTCGGCCTCCATGAAGGTGCGTTCGGTCAGTTCCAGTTGTAATCGGTCCGGCGGGATGCCGGTCTCGGCGATCATCCGCTGTACCCGGCCGAGCCAGGTGGGATCGGCCACCTCCGAGGCGGAGACGTTCACGCTGACCGTCGGTGTGTGCTCGGGGAACAGATCGTGCCAGCGCTTGCTGTCGCGGCAGGCCAGTTCGAGGACGAGCGCGCCGAGTGCGTCGATATGACCGTTGTCCTCGGCGAGATCCACGAACCGGCCCGGGGGTAGCACCCCGAGTTCGGGATGCCGCCAGCGCACCAGCGCCTCCACCGCGACCAGGCGCTCGTCGCCGAGGCCGACGATCGGCTGGTAGTCGAGGAAGAATTCACCCCGGGTGAAAGACGCGGGCATGGCGGCGGAGAGTTCGGCCTTGGTGTTCTCGCGCCTGCCCCGGTCGGCGTCGAAAACCGAATAGCGGTCGCGGCCCGCCGCTTTCGCCCAGTACATGGTGGTGTCGGCGGCCTGGAGCAGTTCGTCCGCGGTCCGGTGCTGTCCGCGGTCCTCGATCACGCCGATACTCGCGGTGATCGTGAGGTGATTGCCGTGGATGTCGAAAGGCCGTGCCAGCGCGTCGAGTACGGTGCGGGCCAATCCGGCGACCTCGCCGAGGTTGCGGGGATGCGGTATCAGGACGACGAATTCGTCGCCGCCCATCCGGGCGACCAGATGTTCGGGTAGCGAGGCGCAGGCACTCAGCCGGGCGGCGGCCTGGACGAGCAGTTCGTCGCCCGCCGCGTGACCGAAAGTGTCGTTGACGCTCTTGAAATGGTCGAGATCGACGTAGCAGAGTCCGACGCGCGCGGACGGGTCGGCGAACGCGACGCTGAGCGCGTCGAAGAACCTCGAACGGTTCGGCAGTCCGGTGAGCTGGTCGTGGTGGGCCCGGTAGTGCAGCCGTTCGCGCAGCGCGCGGCGTTCGGAGATGTCCTCGACCAGGACCAGGGTGTACTGCGGCTCGCCGTCCGCGTCGCGGATCAGCGAGACGTTGAGATTGGTCCACACCGCGTGCCCGAGGCGGTGGCTGTAGGCCTTCTCCACCTGGACGTTGTCGTGTTCGCCGCGGATCAGCGAGGCGTAGAGATCCCACATCTCGGGCGGATCGTCGGGATGGGTGAGTTCGGGGACCGCCATCGCGCACATCTCGGCGGGTTCGTAGCCGAGCATATGGGCGAACGCGGCGTTGACCTCGATGATCCGGCCCGACATATCGGATATGCCGGTACCGACCCCGGCCTGGGCGAATACCGCGCGCAGCCTGGCCTCGCTGTCGCGCAGCCGTGCCTCGGTGGCGCGACGCGCCGCGATCTCGGCGGCCCTGACACTCTCCTGCTCGGTCAGCAGCCAGGCGCGGAAAGCGCGCAGGTAGCCGGTGGTGAACGCGGCGAGCAGTTCCGAGGCGTCCGCGCCGAAATACCCACCGAGTACCGCGACGCTGCGTCCGAGTACCTCGCTGCCGACGAAACGCGATCCGGCCAGGCGCGCGCCCACCGCCTCGACCCGGTCGACGGGCAGCGGTGAGCTGCTCGCGGCATCGCCGAGTTCGCCGGCCAGCTCGGTGAGCAGCAGCTGCGCTTGCGCCGTACTCATCGGCACGATGTGATCGCGGGCCCCCTCTCGGAGGGCAGCGATCCATCGGTCGGCGAGATCGGCGTGCGGGCCGACAGGATGTGGTGCGGGCCCGGCATCCCAACCCATGAGGCCTGATACTAGTGGACGAAGCCCGCATCGTGGCGAGCTGGGATACGATGGCCACGCCGAGACGGCTTGTCGGCGAAACAAGGTCGGTGCGAGAGGATTTGGGGATCCATGACCAGACCGAGTTGGGCTCCGGAGGGGATCGACCTGGAGAGGCCCAGCGCATCCCGCGTGTACGACTACTTCATCGGCGGGCTGCACAACTTCGAGATCGACCGGGTGCTGGCGGAGCAGATCGCCGCGTTCAGCCCGAGTATCGCCGAGACGATGCGCGCCAATCGGGAGTTGTTGCGGCGCTGTGTGCGCTTCCTCGCCGAAAGCGGTATCGACCAGTTCCTCGACATCGGCTCGGGGATTCCCACCGTCGGCAACGTGCACGAGGTCGCGCACGCGGTGAATCCCTCCGCGCGTGTCGTCTACGTCGACATCGACCCGGTCGCCGTCGCCCACAGCAGCGCCATCCTCGACGGTGACCCGAATGCCGCCGTCATCCACGCCGACGCCGCGCAGCCCGCGAAGATCCTGGCCGATCCGCAGGTGCGCACGCTGATCGACTTCGAGAAACCCGTCGCCGTCCTGCTGCTCGGTGTCCTGCATTTCCTCGCCGACGACGCCGATCCGGCCGGGTGTGTCGTGGCACTGCGCGAGGCTGTCGCGCCCGGCAGCTATCTGGCGATCACCCACGCCACCCTCGACGGTCAGCCCGCCGAGGTGCTCGAGGCGCAGAAGCTGTCCGGGCGCACCTCCACCGAGATCATCCTGCGCACCCACGAGCAGATCTCGACGTATTTCGACGGCTGGACGCTGCTCGAACCGGGTGTGGTGCACCTGCCGCTGTGGCGTCCGGAGGATCCGGCCGACGTGGGCGAGAACCCGTGGGAATCGGGCGCGTTCGGCGGACTCGCGCGCAAGGACTGATCCGCTCGCCCGCGCCTTGGGAACCCGTCGGGATCTCGACTCGTCGGGATCTCAGAGCACTTCGTCGAGATCGGCCATCAGGCGTCGCTTGGCACGCGCGCCCACGGTGGTCTGCACCGCACGGCCGTCGCGGAACACCATGAGGGTCGGCATGGACAGGACCCGGTACGCGGCGGCGGTCTCGGGATTCGCGTCGACGTCGAGCGCCACCACCTTCACACGGTCGGCCTGTTCCTCGGCGATCTCGGCGAGGACGGGGGCGATCATCCGGCACGGCGGGCACCACGACGCGGTGAATTCCACCAGTACCGGAAGTTCGGATTCGAGGACCTCCCCGGCGAAGGTCGCGTCGGTGACCGCCGTGACGGCATCGGTTCGCATCATGATGACTCCCGCATTCCACTGTCGGCGCGGCATTTCCGCGCCTCGCCTCCGACGCTAGGGCTTGACGTCGAGGTCAAGGCAAGAGCTTTTCGGAATCGTCGCTGGTCGTCGACGTGAGCGCGTAGGGTGACCACGCGGAAAGGGGCGACCGGTCGGGTGGCGATTCGGGTAGTCGACTACTCGTGCCCGTCGTGCGAACCCACCGCAGAATCGGCGCGATCACACAGGGGCCCGGGCGGCGAGCCGATCGGGCGCGGTCCGAATCAGGGGAATCCGATGACCGAGAGCGATGGGGCGCTGACGTCTGCCCCGAGTTTCGAACCACCACTGCGCGAGGCGGAGATCCGCGCCGCGCCGGGGACGCCCGCACGGCACGGTCGGACAATGCCGTGCCACGGGGCGACGGTGCGCCGCACCGCGCGTCAACGGGTGCTGCCCGCACGCACCGTCGGCGAGGGCCACACCTCGGCCAGGAAATTCGCCGAACGCGCGCTGCGCACCGTCCTCGAAGTGCTCGACCATCGCAGACCCGCGGGCCAACTGGCCGCCGTCGCTCATCCGCCGGTGGTGGCGGCCCTGCGCGGCATGGTCGGCGGCGACCGGGTCCCGTTCCGCGAACTCGGCGTCGCCGTGCTGGCCCGGGTGGACATCTCCATGGTCGACCCGGCCACCGCCGAGGTCTACGCGCGCTATCACCGAGGCTCCCGCCATTTCGCGGTGGCCGCCCGGATCACCTGCGCCCGCGACGGCTGGCGGCTGGCCGCGCTGCACGTCTGACGCGCGCGGCGAGTTCCGCGCCGGACCTGCCGCGAGCGGGGGCGAGCCCGCCGCGACCGCGCTAGCCTCGGGGTATGTGCCGAAATATCACCCCGTTGCGCGGGCTGGAGCCCGCAGCGACGTCCGAGGAAGTCACCGCGGCGGCCCTCCAGTACGTCCGCAAGGTCGGTGGGTTGTCGAGTATCTCCGAGGCCACGCGCCCGGCCGTGGACGAGGCCGTCGCGGAGATCGCCGAGGCCACGCAGCGACTGCTCGCCCGATTGCCCGAACGGAAGGTTCCGCCCAAGACGATCCCGCCGCTGCGCAGGCCCGAGGTCCAGGCCAGGATCCACGCACACGACTGATCCGGGCGTTCGCTCACGCCGGTTCGAACCAGGTCGGCTCGTCGGCCAGCGCCTGATCGACGCGGAACCGGTCGTGCGCGGCGAGGTCGGGCATGGCCGAGGGCGCGAACCAGCCGACCTCCAGTGACTCGTCGTCGTTGACCCTCGCCTCGCCGCCGACGGCGAGACAGCGCACGGTGACGTCCATGAACTGACAGATGTCGCCGTTGGGGTAGGTGTGCGGCGGCAGGGCCCGCACCAGCACGATCCGTTCGACGACGCAGCGCACCGCGGTCTCCTCGTAGACCTCGCGCACCGCGCACGCCGCGGGCTGTTCACCCGGTTCCGGCATCCCGGCGATCACCGCCCATCGACCGGAATCCGAGCGCCTGCCCAGCAGAATGCGACCGGCGTCGTCGAAGACCACCGCGGAGACCCCGGGCAGCCAGAGCAGTTGCTTTCCCGCGCTGGCGCGCAGGGTGTGGACGAAATCGGGCGTTGCCATGGCATCGACCATAGGCACCGGCACGAATCCGCAGGACAACGGCGGTGATCGCCTCCGAACCGGCACGACGGCGGTACGTTGCAGTAATGACCACCACGAACCGGCCCGGAGCCGACATCAAGCCGCGTAGTCGCGATGTCACCGATGGACTGGAGAAGACCGCGGCGCGCGGAATGCTGCGCGCGGTCGGGATGGGCGACGCCGATTTCGCCAAATCCCAGATCGGTGTCGCGTCGTCGTGGAACGAGATCACCCCGTGCAACCTGTCGCTGGACCGCTTGGCCAAGGCGTGCAAGGACGGTGTCTTCGAGGGCGGCGGATACCCGCTGGAATTCGGCACCATCTCGGTCTCCGACGGCATCTCGATGGGCCACGAGGGCATGCATTTCTCACTGGTCTCGCGCGAGGTCATCGCCGACAGCGTCGAGACGGTCATGCAGGCCGAACGGCTCGACGGTTCGGTCCTGCTCGCGGGCTGTGACAAATCGTTGCCCGGCATGCTGATGGCGGCGGCTCGGCTCGATCTGGCCAGCGTCTTCCTCTACGCGGGCTCGATCCTGCCCGGTATCGCCAAACTGTCCGACGGCAGCGAGCGCCAGGTCACCATCATCGACGCCTTCGAGGCGGTCGGCGCCTGCTCACGCGGACTGATGTCACGCGAGGACGTCGACGCGATCGAACGCGCGATCTGTCCCGGCGAGGGCGCCTGCGGCGGCATGTACACCGCCAACACCATGGCCAGCGCGGCCGAGGCGCTCGGCATGTCGTTGCCGGGCAGCGCCGCGCCGCCCGCCACCGATCGTCGCCGCGACGGTTTCGCGCGGCGCAGCGGCCGGGCCGTCGTCGCCCTGCTCGAACGCGGAATCACCGCGCGCGACATCATGACTCGCGAGGCGTTCGAGAACGCCATCGCGGTGGTGATGGCCTTCGGCGGTTCGACCAATGCCGTGCTGCACCTGCTCGCCATCGCGCACGAGGCGGAAGTGCCGCTCACCCTGGACGATTTCGCCCGGGTCGGCGCGCGCGTGCCGCATCTGGCCGATGTGAAACCGTTCGGCAGCTACGTGATGACCGACGTGGACCGGATCGGCGGCGTGCCGGTGGTCATGAAGGCCCTGCTCGACGCCGGTCTGCTGCACGGTGATTGCCTCACCGTGACCGGGAAGACGGTGGCGGAGAACCTCGCCGACATCGCCCCGCCCGACCCGGACGGAAAAGTGCTGCGCGCCATGTCGGCTCCCATCCATCCGACCGGTGGCATCACCATCCTGCGCGGCTCGCTCGCCCCCGGCGGCGCCGTGGTCAAGTCGGCGGGTTTCGATTCCGATGTATTCACCGGCACCGCAAGAGTTTTCGAACGCGAGCGAGCGGCACTCGACGCGCTGGAGGACGGGACGATCACCGGCGGTGACGTGGTCGTCATCCGCTACGAGGGCCCCAAGGGTGGACCGGGTATGCGCGAGATGCTCGCCATCACCGCCGCGATCAAGGGCGCGGGCCTCGGCAAGGACGTACTGCTGCTCACCGACGGTCGTTTCTCCGGCGGCACCACCGGCCTCTGCGTCGGCCACGTCGCCCCCGAGGCCGTCGACGGCGGCCCCATCGCCTTCATCCGCGACGGCGACCGGATCAGCCTCGACGTCGCGAACGGCACCCTGGACCTCGACGTGGACGAGCGGGAACTCCTCGCCCGCAGCCAGGGCTGGAGTCCGCTACCGCCCCGCTACACCCGCGGTGTGCTGGCGAAATACACCAAACTGGTCGGGTCGGCATCCGGCGGCGCGGTATGTGGTTAGCCTGCGGCGGAACCTCGCTGCTGTGAGCGGATCCGCTGTGGGCAGCGTGGCGCGAAATCCGGGCGCCGGGGGTCCACCGTGGAGGCATGGCTGACGACGACAAGAATCCGATGTTCGGTTGGCGCGCACGAGAGCAACTGCTCGGCCGCCGGATAGTGGTGCTGGACGGACCGCTCGACGACGACAACGGCACCCTGCTGATGACGCAGTTGCTCACCCTCGCCGCCGAGGACGGCGAGGCCGGGATCTCGCTGTGGATCCATTCACCCGGCGGGTCGGTGCCCGCGATGCTCGCCATCCGCGACGTCATGCGGCTGATCCCCTGCGAGGTCTCCACGCTGGCACTCGGATTGGCGTGCAGCGCCGGGCAATTCCTGCTGTCGTCGGGGGAGAAGGGCAAGCGTTTCGCGTTGCCGCACGCGCGGATCCTCATGCACCAGGGTTCGGCGGGTATCGGCGGAAGCACCGTCGACATCGAAGTCCAGGCCGACGATCTGCGCCACACCGTGGACACCGTGCTCGGCATCATCGCCGAGGACACCGGCCAGCCCTTCGACCGTATCTACGAGGATTCGCTGCACGACCGCTGGTTCACCGCGCCCCAGGCCGAGGAATACGGCTTCATCGACCACATCGTCGGGTCCTTCGCGCAGATCGTCCCGCAACGGCATCGGATCGGAATCTCATGAGCAGCTACACGATTCCCAATGTCATCGCCCAGCATCCGCGCGGCGGGGAACGCGTCACCGACATCTATTCGCATCTGCTCGCCGAGCGGATCGTCTATCTCGGCACGCCGATCGATTCGGGCGTGGCCAACGCGCTGATCGCCCAACTGCTGCACCTGGAATCGGAGAGCCCCGAACAGGAGATCCAGCTCTACATCAATTGCGAGGGCGGCGATCTGCCCTCCATGCTCGCCGTGTACGACACCATCCAGCACATCGGCGCGCCCGTGTTCACGACCTGCGTCGGGCAGGCCATCGCGGTCGGCGCGGTACTGCTCGCCGGGGGCGCGCCGGGCCATCGCGCGATGCTCCCGCACGCCAGGGTCGTCCTGCACCAGCCCGTCGCGCGCGGCCAGGGCGCGATTCCCGATCTGATCATCCAAGCCGACGAACTCGTGCGTATGCGCGCCGAGATCGAGACGATTCTCGCCGTACATACCGGGCAGACCGTCGAACGGCTGCGTCACGACACCGACCGGGACCGGGTCTTCACCGCCCAGGCCGCGGTCGAATACGGACTCGCCGACCTGGTGATGCGCAAGCGCGACTGAAACCGTTCGGTCAGGCCGACATTCGCAGTGTCGGCCTGGTCTCGGACCGCAGCAGCGGGCGCACCGGCACCGTCGGACGGAGCGATCGCAATTCGACGGCGATCAGTTCGGTGAGTTCACCCAGGGTGACACCGAGCGCCCCCGCGAGCGCGGCGATCATCTCGCTCGACGGTTCCTTGCGCCCACGTTCCACCTCGGACAGGTACTGCGGCGAGATACCCGCCCGTTTCGCCGTCTCGGCGAGGGTGTCGCCCCGTCGCCCGCGCAATTCGCGCAGGCGTTCGCCGAGCAGTTCCCGCCACAGCGGTTCCGGCGCGGATTCACGTCGCGGCTGCCGAGGCCGGTCGTCACGACCTCCGGGAATCGCGTGCAGTCTCGGATGCTCGGTCATGGTCCGAGCGTACGGTTCCCGGCCGCGCGACCTCGCTTGTTACGCTCTGGGCAGAATCGCTCGCCGGTGCACGACGTCGGGATTCGAGGGAACCGGCGTCGGCGCCGTCACGTCCAAGAGGGTATGAGCGTGAAACTGCCCACCGGCGATGCCGCCGCGTCCGTCCGTCCCTGCGCGCACGGTGAGAACGTGGGTCCGGCCGCATTGCTGTACGCCGTCCGGCACGGGCAGAGCACCGTCAACGCCGGAATTCGGCCCGCGACCCCCGCCGAGGCCGACGACATGCGCATCGAACTCACCGAACTCGGCCGACGGCAGGCCGCCGCGTTCGGACGTTGGCTGGCCTCGCGCCCGGCGGCGCGGCGCCCCGAATTGGTCCTGTGCTCGCCCTACTTGCGCGCGGTGACCACGTGGCACCTGGCCGCGGCCGAATTCGGGCCGACCGGGGTCGACCTGCCCTGCCTCGAAGTCCACGATCTCCTCTACGACCGCTACCGCGGTGAACGCTCACACCTCTCGATTTCGGAGGTGCGAGAACGGTTTCCACGGGAGTTCGCGGCCGAACAGGCCGACCCGCTCGGCTTCCGGCCGCCGGGCGGTGAGTCCTTCCACGACGTCGCGGAACGACTGCGCGAGGTCGCGGCACGGATAGAACGCGACCGTCGGCATCGCAGCGTCCTGATCGTGGCACACGACGCCGTCGTCCTGATGTTGCGCCGAATCCTCGAAAACCTCCGCGACGACGAAATTCTCGCCATCGCGGAGGACGGCCTCGCGGGTAACGCCTCGGTCACCACCTGGGAGCGGGACGAACGCGGCTTCCGGTTGACGTCCTATGACGAGCGCGCCCATCTCGCATGAGCCGGACGGTCAGGATCGGCGCAGCGCCAGCACCGGGATCGTCCGCACACCTTTCGTCTTCTCCTCGTATTCGGCGAACCCCGGGTAGCGCCCGGACTGCACGGCATAGATCTGATCGCGCTCCGCACCGGTGACCTCGGTGACCGCGACCCCGAAGCTGTCGGTGCCGAGCTCGACCCGCGCCTCACCCGCCGTGGTGAGGTTGTAGTACCAATCGGGATTCGTCGGCGCGCCCGCCTTCGAGGCGAAGACGTAGATGACGCCGGGATCCTGCTCGTCGGACAGATACATCATCGGCGTGATGCTGTCCTTCCCGGAGCGCCGACCCCGATGATGGACCAGCACCATCGGCGCGCCTTCGAACTGCCCCCCGACCTTGCCCTCGTTTTCCCGGAACTCGTCGATGATCGCCTTGTTCCAGTCGTCGTAGTCGCTCATATGCCTCATCCTGGTCGCTGCGAGCAGCGTCGGCGAGCCGCCGCGCGGGGCGCCTTCTTCCGGTGGCGGAGACACCGTCATCGGGATTTCGCAGCACTCGCCGCGGCGACTCCGGCGGGCCGCGCGACGTGGGGTGGGATCACCGATATGTACTCTCTCGATCCGGATCCGGTCGGACCGGGAGTTGGCTGGTTCCCTCCGAGGTGTGGGGGCAGGGGCTATCGACGCACCAGCCGGATCGATTTCAGGGCATCTCCGGACCGGAGTTAGGCGGTCGTGTCGTCGCGTTCGCGGCCGCTTCGATAGCGGCCGGGGGTGCTACCGATGATGCTTGTGAACGTGGCGATGAAGTGGCTGGGGTTGGCCCATCCGCAGGCGTGTGCGACATAGGTGGTGTCGTGGCCGTCGGCCAGCAGCACGAGGGCGTGATAGAGGCGTAGCTGTGTGCGCCACTGGTGGAAGGTCATGCCGAGTTCGTCATGGAACAGTCGGCTGATCGTGCGCGCGCTGGCCCCGATCGCCCGGCCGAGTTCGGGCAGCGGGGTGTTGTCCGCGGGTTGCTCGTAGAGCATCCGCGCGAGAACCCGCAGCCGGTCGTCACGCGGTTCCGGCAAGTTCAGCGGCTGCTCGTCGGCAATACGCAACTCGTCGACGAGGACTCGGCGGACGCGAGCGAGCGGTCCCCGGTTGACGCTCGCTGCGTCGGCGTCATGGACGCGGGGGCCGGTGAGGGTGAGCAGGGCGGCGCGGGCCAGGGCGGTCGCCGAGAACACGGCGGGCTCCTCGGGCAGCAGCCGCGCGAGCGGCGCAGGCAGGAACAGGATGCGCATGTCGGTTCGTCCATGGGCGCGATGACGATGTGCGAAGCCGGCTGGGGTCCAGGCCACGCGATTGGCGGGCACGATCGAGGTGCCGCGCCCGGTGTGGACGGCGAGGACGCCTCGGGCCGCGTAAACGAGGTGCCCACGCTGGTGTGAATGCAGCGTGCTCATTGCACCGGACGGCCACAGGTGCACTCCGCCGGACGGCCAGAGAAATGCCGCTTGGGCAGACTCGTGAGTTTGGCGGCTATCAGGCATAATATGGCATTCTATCGGTAGCACGCCGCGCGGCCGCTGGTGATTATCGACGTATGACGACGTTCATACTTGTACCCGGCGCATGGCACGGATCCTGGTCCTTCGAGGCGGTGGTTCCGCTGTTGGAGCGCGCCGGGCACACCGTTCACGCTCTGACCTTGACCGGTTTGCGACCCGACGAGGACAGCGGCACCGTCGCGACCGCCAACCTGGACACCCACGCCGGTGACGTGTTGACACGCCTCGATCGCGGGAACATCAGCGGCGCGACGCTGGTCGGCCACAGCTACGGCGGGATGGTGATCGCGGCTGCTGCCGAACGCGCGGGCGGGCGGGTCGCACGACTGGTTCACCTCGACGCTTACGTCCCGCGCAACGGTGAATCGTGTTGGTCGTCAACGACCGAGCGCTACCGGCAGGCGTTCGTCGCCGGCGCCGTAGCCACCGGCTACGCGGTCCATCCCCCGGAAGGCGGCGATCCCCGCCGCCAGCCCCATCCACTCGCCTCGCTCCTGCAATCGGTTCGCCTCACCGCGGCCGTTGACCAGGTCCCGAGCCGCGAGTTCATCTACTGCTCCGGCTGGGAAGACCGCACACCCTTCACTGAACTCCGTGCCCGGCTCGACGCCGATCCTCAATGGCAAGTCCACGACCTGCCAACGGGTCACGACGCGATGCGTGAGGCCCCGGAAGCAACCGCCGCCATCCTGCTGGGATCGCGAGCCGTGATTCGATGACGCACGCAAACGCCCCGCTGTCCATCGAGGGCCGCCGTCGCCTGATCGAACGCTGCCGGACACTACGCGCGCAGTACTCGGCTAGCGCGACCAGGAGTACACCGGATACACGGCGTATTCACAGCCCTGGGTCGTGACCGAGACCTTCCGGGTATCGGTGGTATTCGGTGGCGTGGTGAGGAATTCGGTATACGTGGAGCACGCCGCGCTCTGGCGGGCGATGACGGTCGTCTCGACCACCGCCTGCGCGCCGTGGTCACGGTCGAGCACCACGGTCGGCGGGGTGTCCTGGCCCTGCGGCAACCCGCCGGACAGGGCACCGCGCGGTGTGCGGACCGCATCGACCTGCGGACCGCCGGTGACCGCCGTGACCCCGGGATAGCCGGTCAGACTGCACGCCCCGCTCGCACCCACCACCCAGTAGTTCAGCTTGAACCCCACCGTCGTCCCCGCCGAGTTGGTGATCGGCTCGGCATCGAAGTTCAACTGACCGTCCGCGCAGGCGGGCACCTGCCCCCGAGGCTGCCCCTGCGCTGCGTCACCTTGCGCCGCCGCGGCCTCCGGCGACGCGGGCTCGCTCGTACACCCGGTCAGCACCAGCGCCGCCGCGCCGAGCACCGAGAACACCCCGGCGGTGGTGGCGATTCGTTTCGTCATGAACAACCCCTCATGGTCGAGTCGGAACCGGAAGCGTCCTGCTCCCGTTCGACGTATCCATCCCCCCGTAGGGATGATCCCGTCGACATCGAATCGCCCGCCACCCCCACGCCCGTTAACGCCCTCGCGGACAAACCGTTCCATGACTCAGCTGTCCATGGCGCCCGTCGCGCCGAGCATCTCCTATGCTGCTCAATGGATTTCGAGATATCGTCCGAGTGCGTCGTCGAGTTCGGCCAGGCAGTCCCGGGTGAGGTTGCCGACCCAACTTTTCACGTAGGCGGTATCGACTGTTCGTATCTGATCGATCAGCGGTATGAACTCACGCGGTCGACGGGGTTGTCAGTACCAGTGGTTCTGTTGCCAGAATTCCCAGGCGCCCTGGGGACTGCCGTATCGGTCGACCATGTAGTCGTAGGTCCAGCGGATCTGGGTCAGGGGGTTGAAGCGCCAGTCGAGGCCGTGGGTGCGCATCTTGTCGGGGGGCAGGGCCTGGCCGATGCCGTAGGCGCCGCTGGTGGGGTTGGTGGCGAAGACGTCCCATCCGCTCTCGCGGGTGATGATGTTGTCGAAGGCGGGGAATTGGTGGACGGGGACGATGGTCAGTGCCATCGCCTTGAAACTTCCGCGCACGAGGGTGAGCGCGAGTCCGGCGACGGGGACGGCGGCGATGTTCTGATCGTCGGGGATGGCGGTGACCGGGCCCGCGGTGGCCGGGGTGGCAGTGATTCCCAGGGCGCACGCGGTGACGGCGATGGCGAGAACCAGACGCTTCATGGGCGAACAGCTCCTTTGCGAGGGGGTGTGCTCATGACCGAGCAAACCAGGAGTTATCCGAACCGTGATGTAGGTGACCCGGCGTGTCAGCGGGGGAAGGGGGATCCGGGCGCCGTGTCCGGGCGTCCGGTGGCCTCGGCAAACCGCGCGCGCGGGCCCGCCCGGCTCTAGGATGACGATCATGGTCGCGGGTAGCCGCGGGCCGGTGTTTCCCGACCGGAAGGATGAACAGATGAGTGTCTTCTCGCCTGGATTCCGAGGTCGTTCGCGCCCGGCGGGGCACCAGTTGCCGCCGGGGCAATACGAAACCGACGATTTTCCTGTGCTTTCGGCGGGGCCGACACCGCGTATCTCGCTCGACACGTGGACGTTCACCATCGTCGACGAGACCGGTGGACGTCACAGCTGGAATTGGGCGGAATTCAACGCTCTGCCGCAGACCAGTCCGCACGTGGATATCCACTGCGTCACCCGGTGGTCGAAATTCGACACCGACTGGGTCGGCGTCTCCCTGGACACGCTGCTGGAACCCGTCGAGACGCAGGCCGAATTCGCTCTCGCGGTGAGTTACGGGGGCTACACGACCAATGTGCCGCTGGAGGATCTCACCGACGGCAAGGCGTGGATCGTGCATCGCTTCGGCGGTCATGATCTCGCACCCGAACACGGCGGTCCGGCGCGGCTGCTCATTCCGCACCTGTATTTCTGGAAATCGGCCAAATGGGTGACCGAATTGCGGCTGCTCGATGAGGACGAACCGGGTTTCTGGGAGAACGCGGGCTATCACGATTACGGAGATCCGTGGCGCGAGCAGCGGTATCAGGGCGATTGACCACCTGGCGGGCGGCCGAACTCGTCGCGGTGCGAGCCGAGACGGACACGGCCCGCACCCTGACCCTGCGGGTCGAGCGGTGGCCGGGACATCTGCCCGGTCAGCACGTCGACGTGCGGCTGACCGCGCCGGACGGGTACCAGGCCGAACGCAGCTATTCCCTAGCGTCGCCGGCCGACGGTGATCTGATCGAACTGACCGTCCAGCGGGTGCCGGACGGCGAGGTCTCCGGCTATCTGGTCGACGGGCTCGAGGTGGGGGAGCGGATCGAGATCAGGGGGCCGGTCGGCGGGTGGTTCGTGTGGAATCCCGAGCGCGACGGTCCGGCGCTGCTGGTCGCGGGCGGTTCGGGGATCGTGCCGATCATGTCGATGCTGCGGGCGCGCCGTCGCGCGGGCGTCGGCAAGCCGGTTCGGGTGATCTACGCGCTGCGCGATCCGGGACAGCTGTTCTACCGCGACGAACTCGCGGCGGACCCGGATCTGTTCCTGGCCTATTCGCGGGCGGCTCCGCCCGGGGATCCGCGTCCACCCGCTCGGCTGTCCGGCGCGGAACTGACCGACCACGGTCTCACGCCCTCACCCGAACTCACCTGTTACGTCTGCGGACCCACCGGATTCGTCGAATCCGTCTCGGCCGCACTGGTTTCCATCGGGCATGAGCCCGCGCGCGTCAGAACCGAACGCTTCGGACCGAGTGGGAGATAGCCATGGGTGAACAATCGGCCCCGTTGCCGATCTACGCGGACGACAGCCACGTCGACGGAAACGCGCTGGCGGGTCCGCTCTCGGAGATCTTCGTCGGCGACATCACGATCTGCGCGTGCCGTTGCGGCGTCTGCGGCGCGACCGCCCCGCTGGCGCGCGCCATGGTCTACCTGGGCGCGGGGGCGGTGGTGCGCTGCGCGTTCTGCTCGGCCATCGTGCTCCGCCTGACAACGACACCGCAGGGCCGCTGGCTCGATCTGGGCGAGGGCGCGTCGCTGTGCTTGCCCGCGCCCGATCAGCCCTGAGCCGGTCGAGACGTGCCGATGGTGGCCATACCGTCGGCGCGGCGGCGGTGGGCGCAGCCGCGGCCATGAGCAGGTGTCGAGCCTCGGACACGATCGACCGTTGCCGGTATCCGGCGACCGACCCGGCCGAGGCGCAATATTTCGCCGTTGTTTCGCGCCACCGTCACCCTGTGCTGTCCGTGTTAACGCGCCGGCGTTGAATCGCTGGTCACCGATTACCCGGAAGCAACTCGTGCGTGTTCCGGATGCGGTCTCGAACACACCGAACGGATCTGAATATGTTGTGGGACAGTCTTTTACGGCAAATGGAAGCGCCGCCACGACGGTGAGCGTCCGGTAATCCCCAATTCGTCCCGATGTGACCAAACGGAAATGCCCGGGGCGTGAACTCTATTCATCGGCTCGCACCACGAACAAGCGAAGCCGGTGTATCGCGTCACTCGCATCCGAATACATCCAGGAGCTGTCATGGCCGCACCCACCACTTCGCCGACGGAGATCGAGAAGCAGATCGAGGAGAACATCGCGAAGTCGCTCGCCGAGATCCCGCATCCGGCGTTGCCGCAGGGCACCAATATCTACGGTTCGACGAAGATCTTCCCGGACTACCAGGCGGAGGCGGGCGAAACCTATTTCACCCTCGTGCACGGCATCGCGCACGAATCCTCGGTGAGTTTCGTCGCGATCTTGCAGGCCACCCGGGCTCTGCGCAAGGGTTTCGAGTCGGCGATCTACTTCTACGGTCCCGGCGCGATCAACTGCGTCGCGACGCGCGGCTTCCCGACCACCGGTGACAGCGGGTTCCCCGGTGAGCAGAACATCAATCAGGCGCTGGCGACCTTCATCAAGGAGGGCGGCAAGGTGTTCGCCTGCCGGTTCGGTCTCGCCCTGCACGGTGCGCGCGAAGAGGATCTGATCGAGGGCATCATTCCCGCCCATCCGCTCGACGTGCAGGACGCGCTGATCCATTACGCGCGCAAGGGCGCGATCATCAACTCCACCTACCAGCTGTAGGCGCGATCATGGCCGACCTGTCAACGCGAGTCGATCTGGCGCTCCTCGGAATTCGCGTCGATGTTCCCGTGCGCCGTCGGTCCGGGGCGGGACCGAGTGACGACGGCCATGTCCTGATCGGGGGTGCGGGCGCCGCCGTCCCCCTCCGTTCCGAGAGTCCGTACGAGATCAGGGCGAACCGGCTGTTGTTCGACGGCACCGATATCGGTGTCGCGGTCGAGCCGGTGCGCCGACCTCGTTTCTACGATCTGAGCACCGCCGACGGGGTGGCCTACGACAAGATCGCCAAATTGCACGGCGCCGATGTCCTGGCCACGACCGTCGTGCAGACCTGTATCCGCTACGGCGAGGATCAGCGCTGCCGTTTCTGCTCCATCGAGGCGTCGCTGCGGGCGGGTGACACCGTCGCGGTCAAACGACCCGATCAGCTCGCCGAGGTCGCGGCCGCCGCCGTTCGCCTCGACGGTGTCCGGCAGATGGTGATGACCACGGGAACCTCGGCGGCGGCCGACCGCGGCGCTCGCCATCTCGCCCGCTGCGTGCGCGCGGTGAAGGCCGCCGTGCCGGAGCTGCCGATCCAGGTGCAGTGCGAACCGCCGGGGGATCTCGGCACGATCTCCGAATTACGCTCGGCCGGTGCCGATTCCATCGGAATCCACGTCGAGTCGCTGGACGATCGGGTGCGAGCGCGGTGGATGCCGGGCAAGTCGACGGTGCCGTTGAGCGAGTATCGCGCGGCCTGGGCCGAGGCGGTGCGCGTCTTCGGCCGCAACCAGGTGTCGACCTATCTGCTGGTCGGGCTCGGCGAGGACCCGGACGAATTGGTCTCGGGCGCCGAGGAACTCATCGAGATGGGCGTGTATCCGTTCGTCGTTCCGTTCCGGCCGCTGGCGGGAACCCTCGCCGTCGATGTCGACCACGCGGTCGCGCCGCGGGCCGCGTTGCTGGAGGACGTCAGCCGTCGGGTCGGCGCGGCACTGCGCCGTGCCGGGATGCTCGGCGCCGATCAGAAGGCGGGGTGCGCGGCCTGCGGGGCGTGCAGCGTACTGCCGAACGCGGGAGGTTGACATGGGCGCCAATTTCGGCATGGGCACCGACGTCGGCATGGGCACCGTCAGGGATATGTGGACCGATCAATTCGCCACCGCGCCTGCGCCTTCGCTGGACTATTGCGTGCTGTCGGGGCATCGGGAACCGGCCGAACCGCCGTCCGGGTATCTGATCGGACCGGCCGACGACCGGCGGCTCGCGGAATACCGGGCCATGCGCCGGGAGAATTTCGTCGTCGAGCAGGGGCTTTTCGCCGGATCCGATTCCGACGACATCGATGACGATCCGCGCACCACGGTGCTCGTCGCCCTCACCCCGGACGGCGTGCTGCTCGGCGGTGTGCGCGTGGCCCCGGTCACACCGGTCGATATCGGGTGGTGGACGGGAAGCAGGCTGGTGGTCGACTGTCGGCTGCGCACCAAGGGCGTCGGGCAGGCACTGGTCCGCGCGGCGTGCGCCTTCGCGGAGAACTCCCAGGTGCTGCGCTTCGAGGCGACGGTCCAGGCGCGGTACGAGCGGATGTTCGCCGGACTCGGCTGGATCCGGTTGGGCGAGTGCGTGGTCGGGCAGACCGATCATGTGCGGATGCGCTGGCCGATCGACCGGGTCGGACGTTTGGCCCACGCCACCAAGGGCATGCTCGCCGCGGCGCTCGCGCCATTGCGCGGAGACTCGATGGCACTGGGCGGCAGTGGTTTTCGCGGCGACGACGGCGCTCCCGTACCCGGTAGCGATCTGGTGGCCGCCTGTGACGCGATCATCCCGTCCATGGTCGAACGTGATCCGGAATGGGCGGGCTGGTGCGCGGCGTTGGTCAATCTCAACGATCTCGCCGCGATGGGCGCGCGGCCGGTCGGCATGCTGGACGCGGTGGGCGCCCCGACGCGCTCGCTGCTGACCCGGGTGCTGCGCGGCCTCGGCCGGGCCAGCGAGATATGGGGTGTGCCGGTCCTCGGCGGGCACACCCAGCTCGGCGTGCCCGCTGCGCTGTCGGTCACCGCGCTCGGCCGCACCGCGCATCCGGTGCCGGGCGGCGGCGGGCAGGTCGGGGACGAATTGCGTCTCACCGCGGATCTCGGCGGCGGATGGCGCGCGGGATACACGGGCCGCCAATGGGATTCGTCCTCGCATCGCACCGGAACGGAATTGCGGCAACTCGGCGAGTTCGTCGCGCGGACGCGTCCGCACGCGGCCAAGGATGTCAGCATGGCCGGGCTCGCCGGTACCGCGGGCATGCTCGCTGAGGCGAGCGGGGTTGGCGTCGAACTCGACGTGTCGCGTATCCCACGACCATCGGAAACCACTGTCGCGGAATGGATCACCTGCTTTCCCGGTTTCGCGATGATCACCGCCGACCGGCCGGGCGCGCCGATCGCCCCGGCCGGACCGGCCACCTCCGCGGTGTGCGGAGTCCTCACATCGACACCAGGGGTCACCTTGCGCTGGCCCGACGGAACGACCACGGTCGCGGTGCCAGGCGCCGTCACCGGATTGGGAGAATCATGAGCGAGCACACGATATCGGTGGCCGCCGCCGAATTCGGCCGCGATATGGACGCCTGCTACCGCACCATCGAGGCGCTGATGACACAGGCGCGCGAACGCGGCAGCAGCCTGCTGGTCCTGCCCGAGGCATGTCTTGGCGGCTACCTGCCGAGTCTGGGCGGCGGCGGGGAGAGCGAGGAGGCCAAACAGCGCAGGCTGAGCAGTCTGCCGCCTGCCCTCGAACTCGACGGTCCCGAACTGCGCCGGATCATCGCCATGGCGGGCGATCTCGTCGTCACCCTCGGTTTCTGCGAGGCCGACGGCACGGCCAGGTACAACGCCGCGGTCACCCTGCACGGCGACGGCATCCTCGGCTCCTACCGCAAGGTGCACCAGCCGCTCGGCGAGAATCTCTGCTATTCGGCGGGTTCCGAATACCGGGCCTTCGACACTCCGGTCGGTCGGCTGGGCATGCAGATCTGCTACGACAAGGCCTTCCCCGAGGCCGCGCGCAGCCTCGCGCTCGACGGCGCGCGGATCATCACCTCCCTGTCGGCCTGGCCGACGGCGCGCACCGCGACGGTCGAACGGCTCGAGGACGACCGATGGAAACAGCGCTTCGATATCTACGACCGCGCCCGCGCGGTGGAGAACCAGGTCGTGTGGGTGGCCTCGAATCAGGCGGGGTCCTTCGGTTCGCTGCGTTTCGTGTGCAGTGCGAAGGTCGTCGGACCCGGTGGTGAGGTGCTCGCCGACACCGGTGTCGTCCCCGGGCTCGCCACCGCGACGGTCGACGTCGACGCCGCGCTGGAACAGGCGCGCGGAGGCGGGATGTACAACCTGCGCGACCGGCGGCCCGAGCTCTACCACCGGGTCGTGCAACGGCACGGGGTCGTCGGCAGGCCCGACAGCCCGGAGGCCGAACTCGTCGCGTCGGCGAATACGGGCGGCCAGTGATGATCGACGACTCGAATACGGCTGCGGCCGTGGAACATCGGGAGGTCGTCGTCATCGGCGGCGGCCAGGCGGGACTGTCCATGAGCTGGCATCTGACCGCCCGCGGCATCGACCACGTCGTCCTCGAACGCGACACCCTCGCGCACGAATGGCGCGACAGCCGCTGGGACAATTTCACCCTCGTCACCCCGAACTGGCAGTGCGTCCTGCCCGGATATTCCTACGGCGGAACGGATCCGGACGGATTCATGTCCCGCGCCGAGGTCTACGACTGGGTGCGCGCCTACGCCGACACATTCGGCCCGCCGGTGCGCGAACACGTCGAGGTCGTCTCGGTGACGCAGTCCCACAGTGGCGGATTCGACCTGGAGACCACCGCGGGTCCGCTGCGCGCGGATCAGGTCGTTGTCGCGGTCGGCGGCTATCACGTGCCGACGATTCCGCGATTCGCGGAGAAACTGCCGCACGGTATCGAACAATTGCACTCGGCCGAATACCGCAACGCGGACGAACTGCCCGCCGGTGGCGTTCTGGTCGTCGGCACCGGCCAATCCGGGGCGCAGATCGCCGAGGACCTGCACCTGGAGGGCCGCGCGGTGCATCTGGCCACGGGTGACGCGCCCCGGGTCGCCCGGTTCTACCGGGGCCGCGACTGTGTGGCGTGGCTCCAGGACATGGGCCACTACGACATCCCCATCCAGCAGCAGCCGGGCGGGCTCGGCAAACGCGAGAACACCAATCACTATGTCACCGGACGCGGCGGCGGTCGCGATATCGATCTGCGCCGATTCGCCACCGAGGGAATGTCGCTCTACGGCCGGATGGTCGACATCGTCGACGGCGCGGCGGTATTCGAGCCGACCCTGACGCGTTCGCTCGACGCCGCCGACGCGGTCGCGGAGAGCATCAAGGATTCCATCGACGTCCACATCGCCCGAACGGGTATCGACGCGCCCGTCGAAGCCAGGTACCGGCCGGTGTGGCGACCCGAACGCGAAATCACCGAACTCGACCTGCGCGCGGCGGATATCGCGACCGTCATCTGGTCGGTCGGATTCCGCACCGACTACCGGTGGTTGCGCGTCGGCGTCTTCGACGGCGCGGGCCATCCCTGTCACCACCGCGGCGTCACCGATATCGCCGGACTGTATTTCCTCGGGCTGCCGTGGCTGCACACCTGGGGTTCGGGCCGCTTCGCCGCCATCGCGCGCGACGCCGAACACCTCGGCGAGCGCATCGCGGCCGGTGCCAGGGAAAAAGCCGCGGCCTGAGACGGAGCCGAGATGCCCCTCACCCGAATAGCGGCCGTCGCCGGGCATTTCGGCGCCGATATCGGCCGAGCGCTCGACAAACTCGCCGGAATCATCGACCGGCTCGGCGCTGACGGCGTCGACCTGCTGGTCCTGCCCGACGCGACCCTCGGCGGCTACCTCGGCGACCTGAGCAATCCCGATCCGGCGCACTGGCCCGAGGCGATCGACCCCGACGGTTCCGAGATCGGGATGCTGTGCCGGATGGCCGGGGCGATGACGGTCTGCGTCGGATACGCCGAGCGCGCGGGGCAGCGGCGCTACAACGCGGCGGTCTGCCTCACCGGCGACGGCGTACTCGGCCGTCACCGCAAGGTGCACCAGCCCGCGGGGGAGCATCTGGCCTACGCGGCAGGCGACCGATTCGCGGCCTTCGACACCCCGGTCGGGCGGCTCGGCATGCTGATCGACTACGACAAGACCTTCCCCGAATCGGCGCGCACGCTGGCTCTGGACGGCGCGCGCACGATCGCGGCGCTCTCGGCGTGGCCAGCCAGCGTCACCGATCGCGCCTCGCGTATGCCCAACGACCGGCAGGCGCGTCTGTTCGACCTCTACGACCAGGCGCGGGCCGCCGAGAACCAGGTGGTGCTCGCCTCGTCCAATCAGACCGGCATCACCGGCAGACTGCGCTTTCTCGGTCAGGCCAAGGTGGTCGGTCCCGGTGGCGACATCCTCGCCAAGACGTGGTCGAAAGGCGGTCTCGCCGTGGCGGATATCGATATCGACGCCGAGGTGGACCGGGCGAGGCGGGTACTGCGGCACCTGGACGAGCGCCGCACCGATACCTATCACAATCTGTTGCGAGACAAGGCCTGCCGACCATGCGAATAGCGCTGCTGACCTATTCCACCAAGCCGCGCGGTGGTGTCGTGCACACCCTCAATCTGGCCGAGGCGCTGGCACGGGCGGGCGCCGAGGTGACCGTGTGGACGCTGGGCAGGGGTGGCGACGCCGCGTTCTTCCGTGCCGTCGATCCGGCGGTGCGGGTCGTGGTCGTGCCGTTCGCCGGTTCCGACACCGAGACCGTCGGCGCGCGGATCCTGCGCTCCATCGACACCCTGCGGGCCGCGTTCACCCCGGACGAGTACGACATCGTGCACGCTCAGGACTGCATCAGCGCCAATGCCGTCGGTGACTGCGTCCGCACCATCCACCACCTCGACGATTTCACCACCCCGGAACTCGCGCGCTGCCACGAACGCGCTATTCGCGATCCCTACGCGCGCGTCTGCGTGTCGGCGGCCGTCGCCGCCGAGGTGCGGGAGCGCTACGGATTCGCGCCCACCGTCATCCCGAACGGGGTGGAATACGACCGATTCGCGCGAGCCGCCGAACCGTGCGCGGACGCGGACCGGCGACGGTGGCGCGATCGGCTCGGCCGGTACGTGCTCGCGGTCGGCGGCATCGAGCCGCGCAAGGGCAGTATCGATCTGCTCGAAGCCTTCGCGATACTCGGCGAACCGGGAACGCGTCTGGTCTTCGCCGGCGGCGAGACACTGTTCGACTACCGCGAGTACCGCGCGCGATTCGACGCGCGCGCAGAGGAACTCGGCATCGACGTCACGGTTCTGGGCCCGGTCGCCGACGACGAACTCCCCGCACTCGTCGCCGCCGCGACGGCACTGCCGTTCTTCTCCGTCAAGGAAGGTTTCGGGCTGGCCGCGATGGAGGCGCTCGCCGCCGGAATTCCGGTGGTCGCCCGCGATCTGCCGGTGCTGCGCGAGGTGTTCTCGGACGCGGTCACCTACGCGACGACGCCGCGCGAACTGGCGGAGCGACTGCGGCACGCGCTGCGGCCCGACGCCGCGCGCCGTGAGCGCGGACGCGTGGTCGCGCGCGGGTTCGATTGGGACAGTGCGGCCGTCGCGCACCTGCGGTTCTATGCCGGGGTCGCCGAGTCGGATCCGCGGCGATGGCGAACCGCGTAGATCACGCCTCGCGAAGGTCCGGGGTCGCCGCTACCGGGCGCAGCGGCGCCGGATGCCAGGCCGCGATCGCCCAGACGACGACGACATCGATCGCGATGACGAGTATCGACCACGCCGGATAGCGCGGCAGCGCGAGAAAATTCATGATGATCGACAGCACCGCGAGGCAGATCGCGGCGTACCTGCCCCACATGGTGCCGGTGAGCAGACCGATCGAGCAGAGCGCCAGAACCCCGCCGAGGGCGATGTGGATCCAGCCCCACGACGTGGCGTCGAACTTGTAGATGTATTCGACACCCGCGCCGTAGAACTCGTCGTCCAGCAGGGCGGAGAGGCCCTCGAAGAACGAGAGCAGCGCGGCGGTGAACAGAAGTATCGCCGTGGCGAGGGATGTGCCTTCGGCGACCCGTTGCCGGAGGGGGTGTCCGGCACCGGCAGGTGGTTCGATATCAGACGCGTAAGTCATGGTCGACCTTTCCTGTTCCGCTGTGAATCGAAATAGGGTGTTGTTCCTGATCCATTCTTTCGGCGAGCGCTCTGTCGAATCGGTGGACGGTTTTTCCGAGGGTGGCCGATTCCGGCGCCCCCGGTCGCGGACGCGCGTCGGGATCAGACCGCGGCGAGCGGGACGAACGGTCCGTAATCGCGGACGTGCCCGTCCATCCACTCCCACACCGAGGTGCTGTCGACGGCGACGCCGCGTTGCAGGCACAGCCGCCAGCCGACGGTCGTCTTCTGCCAGATATCCCCGTCGCAGTCGCGATACAGACCGGTGCGCGCCGGTTCTCCCGCCTCACCGGCGATATCGGCCTGCGGGGTGTCGACGGGCGCGGCGCTGCCGAGCAGGCGATCGGTGAGTGCCACCGTCTGCTCGGCCAGTCCGAGCAGACCCGCGAGGATGGCGGCACGGTCCGGAGCGACGAGCGGCTGCGCGGTACGTACGTCGGACGAATCCATCATGGGAACTCCTGAGTCGAGGAAATGTGTTCCGAATAATTATCCGATGGCGCGCTTCCAGATGCCTTCCGCGCCGCTTCCATTCGGCTTCCATTGTGGTTCGATACCGTTTCGTGATATCTTGCCCGACCGCGATCCGGGTGACGGATGAATAGAGTATCGGTATTCCTCGGAAGTTCGGGATCCGAGGGCCCGGTGGATCCGGGCGCGGCCGGAAAACGCGATGTGTCATGTATTCGCGGATCATCCCGGCGTTGTCGCGCAGTCCGTCCGGTATATGGCTGGTTCCGATCCGGCGGTAGGTGTTCTTGTGTAGCAACGTGTTTGCCGACACATCTCGATCACTACCGTTTGTAAATTCTGGTACTCACAGGTAATTTGACGGACAATCATGCAAACTAAACGGTAGTTTTTCGAATATCCGGCGGTTGGAGGGGCGTCGTGCCATGACGGAGCTACAGGTTCGAGTGTTCGGCCCGCTGCGAGTCTCATTGGATGGCCACGCAGCCCGTATCGGAACGGGACGGCAGCAAGCCGTACTCGGTCGCCTTGTCCTCGCAGGTGGGAAAACGATCGCGGTCGACAGACTGGCCGAGGATGTCTGGGACGGTGCGCCGCCCGCCCAGGCGTCCGCTGTTCTACAGGTTCAAATACATAATCTCAGAAGGGTTCTCGAACCCACGCGAAGACCGCGCACGCCCGCCAGGATCCTCGTCTCCGAGGCGGGTGGATACGCGTTGCGATTGGACGCGGGCAGTGTCGACGCATGGCGATTCGAGGAGTTGCTGCGGCTGTACCAGCTAAAGGCGCACAGTGTGAACGATCGCCCGACGGCGGGCGAGCGGTATCGGATGCTCGACGAGGCATTGAATTGCTGGCGCGGCAATGCCTTCGAATCTTTCCCAGGCGCCTCATGGGCCACAGCCGAGGTAACGCGGCTGACCGATTTAAGAATTTCGGCGACCGAGATGCGGGCCGAAGCCGCGTTGGAACTCGGTCGTGTCGGCGAAGTGATCGCCGTAATGCGACAGCAGGTCGAAGAGAATCCCGGACGTGAAGAGAGCGCGCGGCTGCTCGCTTCCGCCCAATACCGTGTCGGCCAGCAGGTGGAAGCGCTGGCGACGCTGCGCCGCACCCGTGAGTTTCTGCGATCCGAATTCGGGATCGACCCGGGCCAGCGGCTGAACGACCTCGAGTCGGCCATCCTCAATCAATCACTGGAGTTCCACCGCGATGTCGGCGCCGAGGATTCGATATCCCTACGGAATCCGCAGGTGGGAGCCGGTATCAGGCCGGGCAGGGCCACCGTGGCGACCGCCGCCGCCTTCTATCCGCGCCAACGCGCGGCCATTCAGGCGACAGCGACCGAGACGCGGGCGGACGGACTGCGCGTCATCTGGTTGATGGGTGAATCCGGCACGGGGAAAACGGCGCTCGTGGCGGGAGTGCTCGGCGGTCTGGCCGCCGAGGGGTGGACGACCGCCTCGGGGCAATGCCCGGAGATCGACGGCGCGCCGCCCGCGTGGGTGTGGACGGAGATCCTGGCCGAACTCGGCGGTGCGCCCGACCCCGCCGAATCCAGGCAGGGGCCGATAGACCCGTTCACCATCGCCCAGGCGGTCGCGTCGAGGTGCCGTGAACTCGCGGGCGGGGGACCGGTCGCGATCGTGCTGGAGGACGCGCACCGTGCCGAAGCCGCCACCCTCCAGGTCCTGCGGCAGCTGGCCACCTGGCTGCACCGGGAGCCGGTCCTGATCGTGATGACGGTGCGCGGGTCGGAACTGACACCGCTGTTGCGGGCCACCGAGGCGGCGATCGCGGACCGGACCACCGAACGGGTGCAGCTGTCCGGACTCGACCTCGCCGGGACGCGCGAGATCACCCGCCAGGTCGGTCTGGCCTCGATCGACGACGAGACCTTGCGCGTGCTGCATCGGCGCACCGGCGGCAATCCGCTTTTCATCAGGGAACTGTCGAAATTGCTTGCCGCGCGGGGTGATCTGATCGGTCTGCCGGAGAGTATCCGCGCGGTGCTGATCGAACGGATCGAGCGTCTGCCCGCCGGTGTGCTCGCGGTTCTGCAACATCTGGCCGTGTGGGGCCGGGCGGTCGATATCGACACCCTCGCCGAGTTGTCCGGCGTCCCCGAGGAAAGTCTGGTCGACCTGATCGACACCGCGGCGGCCGCAGACCTCGTCACCTTCGACGGATGCGGCCGGATCATGCCCGACCATCCGCTGATCCAGGATTCGGTCTACGACAGCATCCCGCCGCTGCGCCGCAGTCGGATGCACTGGAACGCCTTGGCGCTCATGGAGAGTCGTGAACCGGGCGGAGGGGCGGACCTGCGTGAGGCCACCGCGCTGGCGTATCACTCGGCGCGCGGGGCGACCAGGACCACCGCGCCGCACGCCCTGGAACACGTCACCGCCGCCGCGCGGATCTGCGACAGTCTCGGCATGCGCGGTGACGCGACGCGGTGGTGGCGGGCCGCGGTCGGATTACACGAATTGGCCGACCACACCATGAGTTCGGCCGCGCGGGCCGAACGGGAGAGTTTGCTCGATACCCTGTGCGCCTTCACGAACGCGCTCGCGTTGGACGGCCGGGTCCGCGCGGCCAGGGCGGTCCAGGAACGGGCGCTCGGCCTGGCCGAGAGCCTGTCCGGCCACGATCAGGTGGTCCGCGCCCTGACCTGCTGGCGCGCGCCGGTGGTGCACGGCATCCGGGACTGGTATCCGCGTGACAGCCGGGTGCACGATGCCCTGGCCTCGGCCATCGCGCGGGAGAACTCGCGTCACGACGAGGCGTGGCTGCTCGTCGCCCTCATCTTCGAGACCCCGTTGGGCGTCGGCACCGATTCGACGCGTCAGCGGGCCGCGCGGGCGTTGGAGACGGCCCAGGGCAGCGGTGATCTCGAATTGTTCTGTGCCGCACTCAATGCCGCCGCCTACACCACGGTGGGATCGGCACGGCTGGACCGGTGGCGCGTCCTTGCCGACGAACTGCTGCGCGTATCGCTGGACGCGCGGTCGCTGGATTACCAGGCACTGGCCCACTACATGCGTTTCCGGGTGGCCTGCCGCGATGTCGACCTCGCCGAGGCGAGCAGACATGCCGTGCGCGCGCTCGAATGCGCGATTCGCGGTGAATCCCAGCAGCTGCTGAGCCAGCTGGTGGCCTTCCCCGCGGTGGTGCGGGTGCTGCGCGGTGAGCTGAGCGCCGCCGAATCCGATTATCGGCGTTTCGGCGCGGCCATGGCCAGGACCGGGATCACCGACGAGGAGGCGATCCGCGTGACGGGCGCGGTCACCATCGCGTGGGCGCGCGGTGACCTGTCGGTCGTGCTGAACCGGGTGGCGCGGTGGTTCGTGGCGGAACCGGAGCTGGTCGCCCAGCTCTACGTCCTCGCGCTGATCCACGCGGGCGATTCGGTTCGGGCCCGCGCGATATTCCGCGAGTACGACCGGGTGCCCGACGGTTTCCACTGGCAGGTGATGTCGGCGTTGCGCGGGTACGCGGCGGTGGCGCTCGGTGAGGTGGACGCGGCGGGCGAGATGTACGACGCGTTGCGTCCGCATTCCGGCACCTTCATCGGATTCGACAGTGGGGTCACCACTTTCGGTCCGATGGACGCTCTGCTGGCCGACCTGGCCGAACTGCGCGGCGACGCCGACACCGCGGCGGCCATGCGAGCGGCCGCGGAAACGCTCGTCGTCGACGTCCGCAGATCGCTGGATTCCCTTGCGCCGCTGCTCGACTCGATCGACGAACGGTGCGGCGGATCGACCTCGGACAAATCGGAGCGTCTGCGCTGAACGCCCGTTCCCGGCTACTCCTCCGGGAACGGGATCAGTTCCAGATGTTGGGCGGCGGGCGCCGAACCGGTTCCGGGTCCGGAAACCGGGCTGACGCCGCCGCGATGCGCGGCGAGCCACTGCCCGCACACGCATCGCAGATAGCGGACCGAGCCGTGCGACGACACATACATCGGTGCGGGCCATGAGCAGGTCGGGCATTCGGTGGCCATGGCGCCAAGCCTGGATAACGACCGCCGGTATTACAACGACCGCTTCGGCGTGGCGACCGGTCGGAATACTGGCGGTTCAGCAGTAGTGACACACGCCACTGGCGGGCAGTTGGATGAAACACTCACCGCAGACGCGCTGGCGGGTCGGCTGCGCGGTCTCCTCCTGCGGCGGTTCGGGCTGCGCCGTCTGCCGTGCGGTATCGGCTGAGCTCGCGGCGTCGGCGGCTGGCGCCGTCATCGTCGTCATCCGCCTGCGGGCCGCCACCTTGGGGGTCAGCGGCGGGACGGCGCCGTCGGCGGGCATACCGGCGCCGAAATGCTGGTAGCACTGCCAGCGCGCGTAGGCGGCGTGCAATTCGAGATCGTCGGGGATCGGGAGCCCGGCCAGTTCGAGGACGTAGCGGTAGGCGTCACCGACGGTCTGGTTCTGTCGCACGCACAGCGCGGTCAGCGGCGGCTCGCCCGCGCGGTGGCAGCGTCGCGCCACCTTGCGCAGGATGGCGTCGATCCAGGTGCGGGTCGGGGCCTCGGTCTGGACTCCCGAGGTCTCCTGCACCTGCTCGGCCAATTCGTTGACGGTGATGAAATGTCCGTAAGCGGTAGCGGTTTCGGACAGTACGGCATGGGCCGCCAGAGCCCACGCCACCGTCGCATCCCGGAATGGCACCGCCGTTCCGTCCGCCGTTCGCCTTGCCCCTGCCGTCGTCGCTACGGATGCCCTCGTCACCCGAATAATTTAACCCCTCGCTTTCTCGCGAATCGACCGGGCTCCCGGCGCGGGTGCCCACCGGGGGTGGTGGCGGCGAGGTTTCTACGCGCCCGGACGCAGACCGATCGGTGTGAGTTCGCATTTCGGCGGCGCGGCGGGCCGTCGGTCCACACTCGGCTCACCCGGTGCGTCCAGCCGGGTGCGAATCCACTCCCTGACATCGCGTAATCGCGCGATCCTGTCGTCGAGTTCGCCGAGTTTCCTGCGGTAGATCTCCGACGACGCCGGGCACGAATCGCCGGTGGGGAATCCGGCCCTGAGGCATTCCACGAACGGCCTGATCTCCTCCAGGTCGAATCCGCAGTCCTGAAGGGTCCGGATCTGGCGCAGGATCAGCAGATCGTCCTCGTCGTAGATCCGGTAGCCGCTGTCGTCGCGCCGCGCGCTGAGCAATCCACGCGATTCGTAGTACCGCAGCGCGCGCGTGGTGGTCGCCGAGCGCCGGGCCAGCTCTCCGATACGCATCCGTGAGTCCTTCCCTGGCGAGGCATCCCGCTGCCCGATATCGACGCTAGACATTGACCTCGACGTCAAGGCAAGGCGAAAAATTCCCGCGCGGGGCTCACCCGCCCAGACCGCGCCTGGCCAACAGCGGCTCGATCTCGGGGGCCCGGCCACGGAAACTCTCGAAGGCCTCCAGCGGATCGACCGAACCACCCTTGGCCAGCAGCGCGCGACGGAAGATCTCGCCCTTCTCCCTGATCGACGCCGACCCGTCCTCGAACCACGCCACGGTATCGGCGTCGAGCACTTCGCTCCAGATATAGGAGTAGTAGCCCGCCGCGTAGCCACCGGAGAAGATGTGAGCGAAATAACCCGTCCGGTACCTCGGTGGAATCGCGGCGATGGCGAGTCCGGCTTTGCGCAGGGCCTCTTCCTCGAACGTCGCCGCGTCGGTTCCCGCCAGCGCCTCCGGATTCGGCACCCGGTGCCAGGCCCAGTCCAACAGCGTCGCGCCCAGATACTCGACCGTGCGGAAACCGGTCCCGAAGCGTTCGGCGGCCTCCATCCGGTCGAGGAGTTCGGCGGGCATCGGCTCGCCGGTCTCGACGTGGCGGGTGTAGTTGGCCAGCACTTCCGGGCGCGACATCCACATCTCGTTCACCTGCGACGGGAATTCCACGAAATCGCGCGGCACCTCGGTCCCGGCGAAGAACGGGTAGCGCACATCCGAGAAGAGCCCGTGCAGCGCGTGCCCGAACTCGTGGAACAGCGTCCGCACGTTGTCCCAGCTGAGCAACGCGGGCGTACCCGCCGGTGGTTTCGCGATATTCAGGTTGTTCACCACCACCGCGCGCGTTCCGAGCAGCCCGGACTGCGCGACGAGTTCACTCATCCACGCCCCGCCGCGTTTGGACGGCCTGGCGAAGAAGTCGCCCAGGAAAAGGCCGAGGGCGTCGCCGTCGGCGTCGAACACCTCGAAGACCCGCACATCCGGGTGGTAACCGACCAGATCGGCCCGCTCGCGCAGGGTGATTCCGAACACCAGTCCCGCGGCGTGGAACACACCGTCGACCAGGACCCGTTCGAGTTCGAAATAGGGCCGTAACGCCTCGGCGTCGACCGAGAAGCGTTCGGCCCGAACCCGCTCCGACCAGTACTGCCAATCCCAGGCGCGCAGTTCGGCCTCCGCACCCGCACCGCGCATCGCCGCGGCCAACTCCCGCGCCTCGCGGTCGGCGTTGGCCACCGCGGGCCCGACGAGCCGCCCGAGCATCTCCTCGACGGCCTCCGGGGTTTTCGCGGTCTGATCCTGGACCGCGTACGCCGCGTGATCGGCGAAGCCGAGCAGCGCCGCGCGTTCGGCCCGCAATGCGGCGATCCGCACGGCGAGAACACTGTTGGCGTCGTCGCCGAAGCCACGGCTCAGTGAGGCGTTCATCACCCGGCGGCGCACGTCCCGGTCGGCCAGTTCCGCGAGGACCGGCTGATTCGACACGTTCTGCAACCGCAGGGCCCAGGCCCCGTCGTATCCGAGATCACGGGCGTTGCGGGCTGCGGCCGTCACCGCCGACGCGGTCAGACCGGCCAGTTCGTCCTCGTGGTCGAGTACCAGCGCGGCCGCGTTGGTCGACTCGAGCAGATTCTGTCCGAATTCGGTGGCCGCGGAAGCCAGTTCGGCGTTGAGTTCGCGCAGTCGCGCCTGTCCCGCGGCATCCAGTCGCGCGCCCGCGCGCACGAATCGAACGCGGTACTGCTCCAGCAGGCGGTGATCTTCAGGGTCGCCGTGGCCTTCGAGTTCGCCGCGACGTTCGTAGAGCGCCTCGATCCGGGCGAACAGGGCCGGGTCCAGGTAGATCGCGTCCCGGTGCGCGGCCAGGCGCGGCGCGATATCGGCCTCGATCGCCTTGGTGGCGTCGGTCGAATCGGAGGAGGCGATGGTGAAGAACGCGTTGGCGACGCGCGTGAGCAGCGCGCCGGAACGTTCCAGCGCGACCACGGTGTCGGCGAAGGTCGGCGTGGCCGGACCCGAGGTGATCGCGGCGATCTCGGCGAGCTGTTCGGCCATGCCGCGCTCGAACGCGGGCAGGTAGTGCTCCTCCCGTATCTCCGCGAACGGAGGCAGCTGATAGGGGAGCGTGCTCGGCGCGAAGAACGGGTTGCTCGTCATATTCCGACCATATGCCCGCGACGGTCCGAAATATTCCGGACGGTCGCGACCGTGCCGGGTTCGCCCGCGCGTAGCGGGATCGGATCCGGCTGCGCGCAACGGTTGTCGGGCCCGTCGTGGTGGGACACGCTGGTACGGAGCTCACCCGGCGCGCCGCCGCACCGCGCGCGACGGCCGTGGCGGGAATATGCTCGAATAACAGGTCGGTTGTTGTATCGGGGTCGTCGTGGCGAATATCGATCCACTCTCCACGCAACGCGACTCGACGTCAGGGTTCGCGGCGGAACTCGTCGCGGCCGGATTCGCCGAAGCCACCGAGATCGGCCGTGGCGGATTCGGTGTGGTGTACCGATGTCTACAGGCCGCGCTCGGCCGCGCGGTGGCGATCAAGGTGCTCACCGCCGACCTCGAATCCGAGAATCTGGAGCGGTTCGTCCGCGAACAACTCGCGATGGGGAAACTGTCCGGCCACCCGAATATCGTGAGCGTCTTCGAAATCGGATCGACCGCGACCGGGCGGCCCTACATCGTGATGCCCTACCACTCGCACGGTTCGCTCGACACCAGGATCCAGGAGCACGGCCCGCTCGGCTGGCAGGATGCCCTGCGGATCGGGGTGAAGATCGCGGGCGCGCTGGAGACCGCGCATCGTCGCGGCATGCTGCACCGCGACGTGAAACCGGGCAACATCCTGCTGACCGAATACGGTGAACCGCAACTCGCCGATTTCGGCATCGCCAGGCTCTCGGGCGGATTCCGGACCACGGCGGGCACCATCACCGGCTCGCCCGCCTTCACCGCGCCCGAGGTGTTGCAGGGACACGTTCCCGACGCCACCGCCGACATCTACAGTCTCGCCTCGACCCTGTTCTGCGCGAGCACCGGCCACGCGGTCTTCGAACGCCGCAGCGGGGAGCAGTTGGTCGCGCAGTTCCTGCGCATCACCCGGCATCCGATTCCCGATCTCGGTGAGGCCGGACTGCCCGACGACGTCACCGCCGCGATCGAGACGGCCATGGCCCGCGATCCGAGCGAACGACCCTCCACCGCCGCGGAATTCGGCGAATTGCTGCGCGAGATCCAGGACCGGCACGGTCTGGCCGCCGACGAGATGCCGCTGCCGCTGCCCACCGCCGAACCCACGGGACAGCGTCTCGCGCTGACCACGACGGCACAGCGCAGACGTCGCACCTCGGCGCATTCCTCGCCCGCGATGACCCCGCCCGTGCCCGCCACCCGATTGCGTCCGCCGGTGGCGACCCGCCCGCTGGTCGACCGCCCGCGCCTGATCGAGCTGCTGCGCCGTGGCGGCGACCGAAGGCTCGCGATCATCCACGGCCCCACCGGATTCGGCAAGACCACGCTGGCCGCCCAATGGTGCGCCGCGCTCACCGCCGAGGGGGTCGCGGTGGCCTGGCTCACGGTTGACCACGACGACAACACAGTCGTCTGGTTCCTGTCCCATCTCGTCGAAGCCATCCGGGCGGTGCGGCCGTCGCTGGCGCGCGAACTCGGCGTGCTGCTCGAGGAACACGGCGACGAGGCCGAGCGCTACGTACTGACCTCACTGGTCAACGACATCGACAGCGGCGGTGAGCAATTGGTCGTCGTCATCGACGACTGGGATCGGGTGAGCGACCCGGCGACCGCGCGAGCGCTGCGGTATCTGCTCGAGAGTTGCAGTCCCGCGCTGCGCGTCGTCGTCACCAGCCGTCGACAGACCGGCCTGCCGATGAGTTCGCTGCGCTCGCGCGACGAATTGGTCGAGATCGGGCCGACCGCACTGCGTTTCGAGGTCGATGAGGTGCACGCGCTGCTCGTCGACATCGGTGGGCTCGACCTGGATCTCGGTGATGTCGAAGATCTCGCCGAATCGACCGAAGGGTGGGTCGCGGCGCTGCAACTCGCGGCGTTGTCCCTGCGCGGCAGTGCCGATCCGGGCGAGCTGATCAGACATCTGACCGGTCGGCATCACGCCATCAGCGCGTTCCTGGTGGAGAACGTGCTGGACACACTCGAACCGGGCACGCTCGAATTCATGGTCGCGACCTCGGTCACCGAGCGGATCTGCGGTGAACTGGCCGCGGCGCTGACCGGGGTGGCCGACGGGCAGGCGATGCTGGAGAGTATCGAACAGCAGGACCTGTTCCTGCGCAAACTCGAGGACGGACAGTGGTTCCGGTACCACCACCTGTTCCAGGATTTCCTGCGGCAGCGGCTCGAACGCGACCGGCCCGAGCGGATCGGCGAATTGCATCGCGTGGCCTCGCGCTGGCTCGCCGAGCACCGGCACGTCAGCGAGGCGGTCGACCATTCGCTGCTCGCCGGTGACGAGCCGCGCGCGGTCGAGATCGTCGAGCGTGACGGGATGTCATTGCTCGAATACGGGCAGTTCTCCAGTCTGATCGCCCTGATCGCCAAACTCCCGGCGACCGCGGTCGAAACCCGTCCGCGACTCCAGCTGAATCTGGCGTGGGCCAATATCCTGCTGCATCGCGCCGCACCGGCCGAACAGGCGCTTCGGCAGGCCGAAATGCGTCTGGACCAGGACGACGCCGACTACGACACGATCGCGCGGCTGCGCGCGGAGGCCGGGGTGCTGCACGCGGTGGTGACGATTCGCGCCGATGTGCTGGTCGGCATCGAGGACCGGCTCGCGCCGTGTTTCCACCGCGCCGACGAACTGTCGCCGTACGTGGTCGCCGTCGCGGCCAATGTGGCGAGTCTGGCGGCGGGCTACCGCTGCGATTTCGAGGAGGCGCTGCGGCTGCACCGGTGGGCGGCCCCCTACACCCGGCGCAACAGGGGTTTCTACAACACCGTGCACGGGCTGTGTTTCCTCGGACTGGCCGCGAGCCTGCAACTGGATCTGGTGCGCGCCGAGGACTGTTTCCGTAAGGCCATGAAAATCGCCAAGCGGTCCGGCGGCAGCCATTCCTACGGCGCCAGGCTCGCCGGTTCCCTGCTGGGCGAACTGCTCTACGAGCGCGGTGAGATCGTCACGGCGGAAAGGTATCTCGACGAGGGCTACAAACTGGGACCCGACGCGGGCGTGGTCGATTTCAAACTCGCCCGCTACGTGGTGGGAGCCCGCGTCAAGGCCCTGCTCGGCGACCGGGCCGCCGCGGTCAGGCGGCTGAACGAGGGCGCGCGGGTGGCCCGCGCGATGTCGCTGCCTCGACTGCGCGCCGAGGTGGAGAACGAGCGGCTACGTCTGGGCCTGCCCCCGCATCCCGAATTCGGCGGACTGCCCGTCGTCGATCACGAACATCGCCGCACGCCCGTCGACCCGATCGACGAATTCACCGTCCTGTACGAGGAATTCACCGCCATCAGACTGCTGCTCGCCGAGGCGTCCGCGCCGAGTACCGCGCTGGCGCGGACATGGGCCCAGGAATGGGTGGACCGGCTCGAATCCCTGCACCGGCCGCGCGAACTGCTCAAGGCCCGTCGTCTGCTGGTGGCCTGCCTGGCCGCCGACGGCCGCGTGGACGCCGCGAAGAAGTTGCTCGCCACCGTGACCGCCCAGTGCGCCGAACTCGGTTCGGTCCGCTACCTGCTCGACGGCGGTCCGCACGTCCTCGCCACGTTGGCCGCCCTGTACGAGGATCAGCGGGCGGGCCGGTGGGATCCGGCCTGGCCCGAGGTTCCCGCCGCGTTCCTGCGGACGCTGATCGAGGCCGACACCGCCCAGACCATCTGAGGCCCACCTGCCCGAGCGGCACCGACGGTCGAAAGGGTGACGAAGACCGCCGGCGGTTCGTGGACTCGGGGAATAGGTGTCGCGCACCTGCTGTTAATTTGGTTGCCAAGTCAACAAAGTATGGATATCGACCCCAGGAGGGCCCCGTGCAATTCGGAATCTTCACCGTCGGTGACCTCACCACGGACCCGGTCACGGGCCGGACGCCCAGCGAGGCCGAGCGGATCAAGGCGATGATCGCGATCGGTGAGAAGGCCGAGGAAGTCGGCCTCGACGTCTTCGCGACCGGGGAACACCACAATCCGCCGTTCGTGCCGTCCTCGCCGACCACCATGCTCGGCTACCTGGCCGCCCGCACGCAACGGCTGATCCTGTCCACCGCGACCACGCTCATCACCACGAACGACCCGGTGAAGATCGCCGAGGATTTCGCGATGTTGCAGCACCTGTCCGATGGACGCACCGATCTGATGCTCGGCCGCGGCAATACCGGACCGGTCTACCCGTGGTTCGGCAAGGACATCCGCGACGGAGTCCCGCTCGCCGTCGAGAACTATCACCTGCTGCGTCGCCTGTGGCGCGAATCCCGTGTCGACTGGGAAGGCAAGTACCGCGGCCCGCTGCAAGGTTTCACCGCGACACCGGCCCCGCTGCACGGCACGCCGCCATTCGTCTGGCACGGCTCGATCCGCTCACCGGAGATCGCCGAACAGGCCGCCTTCTACGGCGACGGCTTCTTCCACAACAACATCTTCTGGAACAAGGAGCACACCGAGCAGATGGTGCGCCTCTACCGTCAGCGCTTCGAGCACTACGGTCACGGCTCCGCCGATCAGGCGATCGTCGGACTCGGCGGTCAGGTGTTCATGGGCGAGACCGAGGCGGCGGCGAAGAAGTTCTTCCGCCCCTACTTCGACAACGCGCCGGTCTACGGGCACGGGCCGTCGATGGAGGAATTCACCGAACTGACCCCGCTGACCGTCGGCACACCGGAACAGGTCATCGAACGCACCCTCGGTTTCGCCGATTACGTCGGCGACTACCAGCGCCAGCTGTTCCTGATGGATCACGCCGGACTGCCGATCGAGGTGGTGCTCGACCAGATCGAGATCCTCGGCCGCGAGGTGGTCCCGGTCCTGCGCAAGGAATTCGAATCGCGCAGGCCCGCCCACGTGCCCAGCGATCCGCCGACCCACGAAACACTGATGGCCGCCGGTCCGGACAGCCCACACCACCTGGTGGTCTCGGCCCGCGAACAGGTTTCGGCCGAATCGGAGAGCGAGTAATCATGAGCCGCAGCATCGTCGTTCTCAGCGCGGGTCTCTCACAGCCCTCCTCGACGCGTCTGCTCGCCGATCAGCTCGCCGCCGCCGTCACCGCGGCGGTGGGCGGACGGGGTGAGAGCGTCGACATCGAGGTCATCGAATTGCGGGAACTCGCCACCGATCTCGCCACCACCATGACCACCGGCGGGCTCCCGACGCCCGCCGTGGCGGCGGCCCGGCAGCGGGTCTCCGACGCCGACGGGATCATCGCCGTCACACCGGTGTTCGCCTCGAGCTACAGCGGTCTGTTCAAGATGTTCGTCGACGTGCTCGATCCGGACGCGCTCGACGCGATGCCGGTGCTGATCGCGGCGACGGCCGGAACAGCGCGGCATTCGCTGATGCTCGACTATTCGATGCGTCCGCTGTTCACCTATCTGCGCGCCGTCGTGCCGCCCACCGGCGTCTTCGCGGCGACAGCGGATTTCGGGTCGTCGGGCCTGGCCGAACGTGTGCATCGGGCGGCGGCCGAATTCGCGACGCTGGTCGTCGCCGCGCCGACCGCGGTATCGGGCTTCCTGCCGGAGACTCCACCGCGACGGCGCACCTCGGGCAATTCGCTCGCGGCGGTGACGCCGTTCAGCCAATTGCTCGCGGGTCACACCGGCGGTGCCGACCTCTGACGTCGTACGGTCGGCCTCCGCGTGTTCGATGCAGCGTGTCGGATGCCGACCGCCCGGTTCCTCGTGGCCGTCGTGATGGATACTCTGCGGGACCGTTGCCCCCGTCCGGCAGGAGCATTCGATGAGTCATGGTCCTTCGCGTGGTCGCGTGCTGTCGGCGGCGATCCTGCTGCTGTCCGCGCTGGTGTGGCTTCCCGGCACCTCGACCGCCGACACGCCCGAAGACGGGCGTCCGAATATCGTCATGATCCTCGCCGACGATCTGGATACGACCTCCACGCCGGTCTGGCAGGCCATGCCGCGGACCGCGGCGCTGATCCGTGACCGCGGAATGGAATTCACCGACGGGTTCGCGCCGATGCCGATCTGCTGCGCGGCGCGCGCGTCGATCCTGACCGGCGAGTACGGGCACAACACCGGGGTGCTCACCAACGCGGGCGAGGTCGGCGGATTCGAGACCTTCCGGGACAACGGCAACGAATCCCACACCATCGCCACCCATCTGCACGACGCCGGATATCGGACCGGCATGGCGGGCAAATACCTCAACGGCCTCGAACACGATCCCGGCCACATCCCCCCGGGCTGGGACGACTGGAACGCGGGCGTGGACAACTTCCTCTACGCCGGCTACAACTACACGCTCAACGAGAACGGCACCTTCGTGAAATACGGTGTCGCGCCGAAGGATTACCAAACCGATGTGATCCGGGACAAATCGGTGCGGTTCATCACCGACGCCGCCGCGTCCGCGCGACCGTTCTTCTGGTACGCCGCCTCGACGGCCCCGCATTTCCCGATTCCGCCCGCGCCGCGCCACCTCGCCGAGACCGTCCCGACGGCCGCGCCGCGCTCGCCGAACTACCAGGAAGCCGACGTCTCCGACAAACCCGAATGGCTGATCGACACCGCGGGTGTTCGCGCCGCGACCATCGCGGCGACCAACGATGTCGACTACACCAATCGGCTCGGTTCGTTGAAAGCGCTGGACGAGATGGTGGCCGCGATCGTGGACACCCTCGCCGCGACCGGCACCCTCGACAACACCTATCTGATCTTCACCTCCGACAACGGATACAGCCTCGGCGCGCACCGGCTCACCCAGAAGATGGCGCCGTATGAGGAATCCGTTCGCGTTCCGCTCGCCGTCGCCGGTCCCGGTATTCGGCGGGGGACCACCGACGCGTTCGCGCTGTCCATCGACCTCGCGCCCACCATTCTCGGCTGGGCGGGCATAGCGCTTCCGGCGCGGATCGACGGCCGCTCGCTGGCGGGTCCGCTCGCCGGTGACACGACCGGGTGGCGCACCGATTTCACCGCCGAGTACGGCGGCGCGGGCGCGTCCGGGCGCGACGGCATCGCGCAGGAACAGATCCCCGGCACCGACACCCCGGCGATCTACGCCTTCGACATGCCGTCCTGGGTCGGTATCCGCACCGAGCGCTACCTCTACGTGCGCTGGTACGAACGCGAACGCCCGCTCGCGGAGCGCGAGTACGAGCTCTACGATCTCGCCGCGGACCCGTACCAGTTGACGAATCTGATCAAGACCGCGGACGGTCGCGCCGCGCACGCCGACACCGTCGACGCGCTCGACCGCCGTTTGCGCGAACTCACGGCGTGCACCGGAAGTAGCTGCTGACCCGTCGCGCCCCGGAATCGTCCGGGTGAGTGAGGTCACATCCGGTGACCGAAATGTGCGTCGGGGCGATCGATTCGTGTCCGTGTCGTCGCCGCGCGCCGCGCCCGGGACGGCGACACGCGTTCGTTGCTGTGTGCCCGGTGCGTTCCCGGTTTCGACACGCGTAACGCATTCGTCGCAGGTAGAGATAGAAATTCCGTGTTCGCGGCAATATGCTGCAACCTTGCAGGCCGCCGATCCGCAATGTCGTCGAACCGGTGCTCTGGGGTGGATATCGGTTCGGCGATATGTGTTCGATATCGCCCGGCGTCGATGGAAGCTCCCGGGTTGGACCGATCGTTGCGAGACCGTCGCGCCACGCGCCCATCGTTTCGGGTACCCGCTGCGAACTCCTTACGAGAGTGTTTGTCGAATCGAGGTATTTCATGAGGGCAACTGTCGGTCTATCCGCGGAACAGACAGTGGTTCGCGGGGTACTCGTGTCGTGTACGCCGGAGGACGGTGCGCCGGAGAAGATCCTGCGCACGGTCGAGGAACAGGTCGCTGACGGCGTCGATGCCGTTCCCGGTGTGCTCGACCGGATCGTCGCCGCCGTCGCGCCCGATATCCGGATCGAGAACGTCGCCGTCGTCTATCGCACCGCCGAGGAGCGCCGCGCGCTGGTGACGAATCTGTCGACCGGCGGCTGGAGTTCGGCGTCGCTGGTCTCGGTGCGTTCGGCGTTGCTCGCGGCGGTTCGCGAGGTGCCGGGGCAGGAGAAATACGGGCCCGTCCTGATCGTGGAAACCGTGGATCGGCGCACCTCGTTCGCGGTGGTCGACGCGGCCCGCGCGCAGGTGCTCGCCTCGGATACCTGGCAGCCGGGGATCGTCGGCGCCGAGTCCGCCGACGCCGCCGTCATTCGTATTCGCAGCCAGTGTGATTCGCCGTCGACGCGGCCCGAGGCGGTGCTGCTGTGCGGCGCGGCCGCGGGGATTCCGGCCATCGCCGCGGCCTTCGACAAGGGGTTCGGCGTACCCGTTCTCCAGGCGCCGGGGGCCGTGACGATGGCGGCGCGCGGGGCGGCGCTGGTCGCGTCGGGACAGATCGAGGAATCCGATCCGGCCGCCTCGGCCACGAATGCCGCCAGGCTGCGCCGACCCGTGCTGATCGCGGCGGCGATCGTCGCCGTGCTCGGCGCCACCGGATTCGCGGTCGCGCAGATCGGTGACGACCATCCGGCGGCGAAGGTCGTCGCCGAATCGAGCGCGCCCGCCACCACCGTGCCGTCGACCTCGGTGTCGGCAGCGGAGTCGGTGTCGGCGGTGCCCACTACCGAACCCGTCGCGCCGCCGGAAACACCCGCGGCGGCGGAGCGGGAACAGCTACCGGCCCCCATGCCACCGCCCGGGGTGCCGCCGGTGCCGATCAATCCGCGCCCGACCGCGCCGCCCCGGCCCACCACGACAGTCAAGCCGGAACCGTCCGAATCGGCGCCGCAGCAGGAGGCGCAGGCCCCCGCCGAGGAACAGGCGCCCGAAGCGCCGCCCGCGCCGTCGAAGGTCGGCGAACCCGACGGAAACGGCCTGTTCCCGGGGGAGTCCCCGCCGCCCGCCGCGGGAGCCGATCCCGAGGTCACGCGGCAGTGGTGGGACAATCACTGGGCACTGAAACAGCGTTGGCTGAACGGTGGCTGAAACCCGCTGTCCAGGTCGGATCGCTCCTCGCCGGGTTGTCGCCTTGCTCACAGAAAGCGGGCATTATCGGTGAATCCGTGGCATGGTTAGGCAGTGGGATCGAGCTTATCGGTGTGATTTGCTCGGCTCACCTACAGAAAAGATGAAGTAAGCAAATGGCTCAAGGCAGTGTGAAGTGGTTCAACAGCGAAAAGGGCTTCGGCTTTATCGCCCAAGACGGTGGCGGCCCTGACGTCTTCGTTCATTACTCCGCCGTGTCCGGCTCGGGATTCAAGTCCCTCGAAGAAGGACAGCGCGTGGAGTTCGAGGTCGGGCAGGGACAGAAGGGGCCGCAGGCCCAGGACGTCCGCGCGATCTGATCGACGCAGTCGGTAGAACCCCGCACCTCAGGGTGCGGGGTTTTTGCCGTTTCCGGGGGTTTTCGACGACGTATGCGGGGGCGTTCGGGGCGGTGTCAGTCCGAGGAGCGGTCGGGCAGGCGACGTTGTCCCCGCACCACCTCGGCGGCCAGATCGCGATAGGCGACGACGAGTTCGGCCACGCAGTGCCACGCGCCGTGCACCCGGGGATCTCCCGGCGCGTGCCGCGACATCTCGGTCTGGAACCGGGTGTAGGCCCTGGCGATCTTGTCGATCACCGCGCCGATGGTCTCGGTGTGCAGCCGCGAACCGTTCAGGTGCTGGGGCACGTGATGGTTGGTCCACATGTCGATATCGCGGATGATGTCGGCGCGACGTTTGGCCGAGAGTCGTTCGTCGCAGCCTTCGGTGGTGCTGTCACGATGGATGTCGACCAGATCCACGCACCAGCGGGTGATCGGATGATCCGCGACGCAGTGGCCGCTGATGGCCGAGAGCAGTTGCGAGGACGGGAAGAACTGTTCGGGTTCGGCGAACGGATCGGTGATCCTCGGTTTCGGTGGTGAGGAACCATTCAACGTCTTCACCATTCGATCCGAGAGCGATCCGGCGTCGGCGACAAGAGGCCGTCCGCGCGGTGATGGGTGGTTCCGTGCCCCGGTCGTAGAGTTCGCACGGCGGCTGTCCACGTTTCGAGGCCGCCGTCGTGGGTTGGCGTGGTCGATACTTCTGCCATCGGTTCACTCCGCTGTGTCCCCAACCCGTCAATCGGGCGTATGGTTAGCATCTTATCACCGATGGAAATGATGTTCTCATATCAGGGTAATGAAGTTCCGATAACGGCGGGGGCCATGGTTACTGTGTCGGCGAACGTGTTCTTACGTGTGATGACAACGGTTTTCGTGATGATTATGCCCCTCGCGGCCATCGGCTCGGCGGCCGCCGAGCCCGCCGTACGGTCTGCCGAAACCGGCGTGCTCACCGGTCGGCACGCGCCGAGCTTCGATCTCGACAACGCGGGCGAGATCACGGTTCTCGAATATCGCACCGAGGCTCCCATCGGCGGTACCACCCCGGCGACGGGAGTTCTCGCGGTGCCGCGCGGTGTCGCACCCGACCACGGCTGGCCGGTCATCGCATGGGATCACGGCACCTCGGGCGTCGGGCCCGGATGCGGCGTCTCCTCCGGATATGCCACCGAGGATCAGCGGGTGCTCGACCATTACCTGTCGCGGGGATACGCCGTCGTCGCGCCCGACTACGTGGGACTCGGGCCGACCGCCGACACCACCCACCCCTATCTACATCTGCGCACCGAAGCCACCGCGACGGTCGACGCCGTGCGCGCCGCGCACTCTGCCCGCGCCGACCTCGCCACGCGATGGGCGGTCGCCGGTGTCTCGCAGGGCGGCCACGCGGCGCTCGCCACCGCCCGGATCGCGTCGGCGCGCGCCCCCGAACTCGCTTTCCGCGGCACCGCCGCCATCGAACCCGCCTCGGCCGCCGAGTACGCGTTCGGTCTTTTCGGGCCCGCGTTCCCGGAGGTGCCAGGCATCGACGGACTGAACGAGTACGCCGCCGCCATCCTGCTCGGTCTGCGCACGGTCCGGCCGGATATCGACGTGAACTCCTACCTCTCACCGCGCGGGGTCGACATCCTGGACCGACTCGTCGGCACCTGCCAGAACCGGTGGCACTCGATCATCCGAGGCGCGTCGATCGGATCGATGCTCGCCAGGCCGCTCGAAGATCCCGCGTTCCGTCGCGCCGTCGCCGACTACACCGCCGTACCGGCCGACGGATACGACCGCCCGATCTTCTTCGCCCACGGTTACACCGACCTCGCCGTCCCGATCCCGGCGACGGCCGTGCTGCTGGCCAGGATGAGCGCGGCGGGCACCCGTTACGAATTCCGGGTGTACGACGGTGACCACCGGACGACGCCGGGACTCGCCCGCGCCGACGTCGACGACTTCCTGCGCCGAGTCCTGGAATGAAAGGCCACGCGATGAGCGATCTCGATATCGGCGTCTACCTGCCGCAGATCGGTTTCTCCTATCCCGAACTGCTCCATCGCGCGCAACGCTGCGCCGAACTCGGCATCGGCTCGCTGTGGATCTACGACCACCTGTACGGACCCGGCGCCCCCGACCTCCCGTCGCTGGAAGCCTGGACCCTGGCCACGGCACTGCTCAGCCGCACCGAACGGCTCACCATCGGCCACTTGGTGCTGTGCAACCAGTTCCGCCATCCGGCGCTGCTGGCTCAGATGGCGTCCACCCTCGCCGAGATCGCACCCGGCCGCTTCGCGCTCGGACTCGGCAGCGGCTCCATCGCGGACGAACACGAACGGGCGGGTCTGCCGTGGGGATCGTTCGCCGATCGCTCGGGGCGGCTGGCCGAAACCCTGGAAATCCTCACCCAGGCCTTCACCGACCGGCGGATCGATTTCACCGGCGACCACTACTCGGTTCGCGACGTCGCCGTGGTTCCCGCGCCGTCGGTCCGGCCGCCGATCGTCATCGGCGGTGTCGGCGAGAAGTACACCCTGCCGCTGGTGGCCCGCTACGCCGATGTGTGGAATGTTCCGACCTACGCGCTCGGCGAACTCGATCGCAAACTCGACGTGCTCCGATCGTGCTGCGCGGATATCGGCCGCGACCCGTCGTCGATCACGCTGTCACTGCAAGCCGTGATGGCGCTGGCCCCCGACGACGCCTCGGTGGCCGAGGTCAGGGCCAAGGCCGAGAAGCGTTTCGGCGCACCCGCGTACGGACTGGCCGAGGGCGGACTCCTCGGCACCGCGCCCGAAGTGGTCCAACGCCTGCGAGAACTACGCGACACCGGCTTCGGTCAGGTCATCCTGTTCACCCACGACCGTGGGTCGGATCTGTCGCTGGAACTTCTCGCATCGCGGGTGCTGCCCGAGTTCTAGGCGGGCGTCCATGCCTCGACGGTGGTGACCTCGGCCTGCATCGGGAAGACCTTCTCGGTCAGCACCCGGTGCACCTCGGGGTCCGAGTCCAGACACGCGTCGGCGAGCACGGTCAGCGTGAGATCTCGATCCGCGGCCTCCCGCAGCGTGGACAGCACGACTCCGCTGGTCGCGATACCGGTCAGCACGAGATGATCGATACCGCCCGCGCGCAGCACCACGTCGAGATCGCTGCCCGCGAAGGCGCTGACCCGCCGTTTGGTGACGACGATATCGCCGGGTTCGGGCGTGACCTCGGGGTGGATCTGCATCCCCGCCTCCTCGCCCGCGGCGGCCGCTCGTCGCGCCAGTCCGCCGAACATCTTGTTGTTCGCACTGATCTCGGGATACCCGGGCCGGAATCCGACGACGACGTGGATCACCGGAATACCGCCTGCCCGAGCGCGGGCGATGGCCTCGCGCAGCCGGGGCAGATAGGCGGGATCGGGGTACCGGGCGACCACGGCGTTCTGGATATCCATGACCATGAGGGCTTGCCGAGACATTCGATGCCTTCCGGGATACGTCGGTGCGACGGAGATCTACTACTACGCAACGTAGCGCCGACCGAACGGGTCGGGCAACGGGGGTCGCCGAGCGAACGGCTGGCGTCGGCAATTCCCGTGGGTTAGGGTCACCTTATCCTCGGTGATCGACAGGTGATCGCCCGCGCGACGCTCACCCGCGGTCACCGGGATTCGGGGGCGTAGTCGGTGGTCGCCCTCGTCGACGAGGGGGAGGGCGACCCCCTCGCGCCCATTGCTCGCGCACGTCCGCCAACCGGAGGCAACTCCGCCGAAGCCCGCTCGTGGGCCCGATCGGAGTCGCCGATCAGACCAGGGCGGCGCGGGTGCGCGCGTAGGTGACGACCTCCTCCACGTACTCCGATGCCTCCTGTTCCGAGATCGCTTGCCGCAGCAGGTGTATCGCGTCGTCGAGTTCCGGTCCCGGTCCGCGGTCGGCGAGCAGGACGACGATCGCGCGTCGCGTGTCGAGATCGGGTTCGGGGTGGGCCAGTAGTTCGTCGAGGTACCGGTCGGGCTGTATCAGCGCGATGGCGCGGCGGGCGTAGGCGTGTACGCGGCGGGGGAGTTCGGCGCGGATGACGTCGATATCGGCCTGTGCCGCGTGTTGACCCGCCCGCTCCGGATCCACCCGCAGCGACCACGACTCGGGCTGTTCCAGGGTGGGTGGGTGTGGCTCGACGAGACCGGGGCCGGTGGCGTTCTCCGGTGACGTCGGGGCGAGTCCGAGGCGGGTGTCGCGCCAGTTGCGGAATTCCCACCAGGCGGCGGGGGTGGCGTCGAGGTGCAGGCCGAATCGGAGGGTCTGCTGTCCGTCGGTCCAGGTGCGGGAGACCCGGGTGCGTCCGACCGAGGCGACTCCGCCCGGTTCGACCCGGATCCAGGTGGGTTCGGAGCCGCCGAAGCCGTACGGTTCCAGCAGTTTTCCCGTCTCCCGCAGCAGGCGGCGCAGAGCCGTATCGGGACTGACCATTCCGGCAGAGTAGCGTCCGGGACCGACAGGTCCGGCGGCCACGGGACCGTGTGTACGGGCGACGGCCTCGGGATCGCCGTCCCAGGTGCCGTCAGCTCGGCGTGAAGTACAGCGGCAGCGAACTCGTCACCAGATCGACCGTCGGATCCGGGCTCAGCGGGATCAGCAGGACACCGTCCGCGATCCCCAGCGCGTGCAGATCGCGGATGAGCCCGCACAGTCCGGTGACGGTGCCGACATAGCTGGTGGACGATATCGGCGGATCGTCGGCGATATCGGACGAGTCGGGCAGGTGCCCGCGCGCCGCGTCCGCCGAGATATCCACGAGCACATCGATATCGAGCAGAACCAGCGGCGGCGTCGACGACCCCGCGCGCACGCGCGCCGACTGCCGCTGCGCGTCGCGCAGATCCTCGGCCCTGATCCGGACGGCGCGTTCGAGCGCGCCGGTATCCGGTGCGCCGACGACCCAGGTCACCGGGTGGTCGGTGGTTTGTCTGTCGAGCAGGCCGACCACGGGTGCCGGTCGGGATTGTCGGCGCATCACGGTTACCGCGTCCTCGTCGTCATGGCGGGTCTATGCCCCCGGCACTTGCGCGAGAACCGCCTCGGCGAGTTTCACGTGCGCGGCGTCGACGAGTTGTCCGTCGACGCTGGTCGCGCCGAGCCCCTGCGCCTCGGCCGCGCGATAGGCGTCCAGATTCCTTCGCGCCCGCTGGATTTCGGCTTCGGTGGGGGAGAACACCTCGTTGGCGATGGCGATCTGCGCCGGGTGGATCGCCCATTTGCCGTCGAAGCCGAGCGCGGCGGCGTGTTCGGCGTCCTCGGCGTAACCCTTCTCGTCCTTGAAATCCGGGTAGGGGGCGTCGATGGCGAGGAGTCCGCCGACCCGGGCGGCGGTCAGCACCTGCATTCTGGCGTAGTGCCAGAAATCGCCGGGGTAGCTGACGCGCGGTTTGAAATTGGTGTCGACCCGGGCGCGCTGGGATACCGAGAGATCGCCCGCGCCGAAGATCAGCGCGTCCAGTCGCGGACTCGCGGTCGCGATGGCCTGGGCGTTGGCGACCCCGGCCACGTCCTCGATGAGGACTTCGAGGCGGATCTGTTCGGTCAGGCCGAGGGTGGCCTCGATCTGGGTGAGCAGCACATCGACCCACCAGACGTCGCGGGCCGCGGTCACCTTGGGCACGATGATCGTGTCGAGGTTCTCGCGCGCCCCGGTGACGATCTCGATGATGTCGCCGTAGGCCCATCTGGTGTCGATGCCGTTGATACGCACCGCGCGCGCGGTCGATCCCCAGTCCTGATCGTTGAGCGCGGTGACGGCTTTGGCGCGAGCTTGTTCGCGCAGCGCCGGGGCGACGGCGTCCTCCAGATCGAGGAAGACCAGGTCGGCGTCGGAGGCCGCCGCTTTGGCGAACATCCGGTCGTTGGTGGCGGGCGTGGCCAGTTCCGAACGCCTGCGGAAGGCAATCATGTCCATCTCTCCTGAAACGGGTGGGTGATCAGATGACGTCGCGCTGTCGCAGGGCGTCGATATCGGCGTCGGACAGCCCGAGCAGTTCGCTCAGCACCGACGCGGTGTGCGCGCCGAGTTCGGGGCCGAGCCCGTCGACGATGCCCGCGCTGTCGGAGAACCGGGGCACCGGCGCCTGCACGAGCATGCTGTCGAGTTGGGTGTCCTCGATGCGCACGAAGACCTCGCGGTGGCGCATCTGCTCGTCGTCGATCAGTTCCGAGACGTCGTAGACCGGGGCGGCGGCGATCTCGAAATTCTCGAACACCGCCATCGCGTCCGCGAGCGTGCGCTGGGAAACCCATTCGGCGACAACAGCGTCCACCTCGGACGAGCGGGCAAGCCTGCGCTGCGGATCCGAGAAGTCGGGGTGCTCGGCCAGATCGGCGCGACCGATCGCCCGGAAGACGCGCAACGCGATGGTGGGCGCGCTGCCGGACATGGCCAGCCACCTGTCGTCCTCGGTGCGGTAGGTGTTGCGCGGGGCCGAGATATCCCATTTGTTGCCCGCCCGCCGGGGCACCGTGGCCGTCTGGTCGTAGGTGACCAGCGACTGTTCCAGCAGTCGGGCGAGTGGATCGATGAGGTTGATATCGATCAGCTGGCCGTCCGCGCCGTGCACGTCGCGGTGGTAGAGCGCCATCATGACCGCGTACGCGGCGTTCAGCGAGGCGACGCCGTCGGCGAGCATGAACGAGGGCAATGTCGGCGGCCCGTCGGATTCGCCCGTGGTGTGGGCGAATCCGCTCATGGCCTCGCCGAGGGTGCCGAAACCGGGACGTGTCGATTTCGGGCCGGTGAGCCCGTAACCGGTGATATGCAGCATGACGACGCGACTGTCGGCCGCGCGCAGCGTGTCGTAGTCCAGGCCCCACCGTCGCAGGGTGTGCGGCCGGGTGTTGGCGACGACGACATCGCAGGTGCGCGCCAGATCACGGACGAGGGACTGCCCTTCGGCGGTGCGCAGGTCGACGGTCACCGACTTCTTGTTGCGCCCGATGCTCTTCCACATCAGGCCGACGCCGTCCTTCTGCGCGCCCCAGCCCCGGATCGGATCGCCCCCGCGCGGCTGTTCGATCTTGATCACCTCCGCGCCGAATTCGCCGAGGTAGGTGGCGGCCAGCGGCGCGGCGGCGAGGGTGGCCATATCGAGCACCCGGATGCCTTCGAGCATCCGGCTGCGCGGTGCGGACGTGGTGTCAGACACCGGCGGGCACCCCCTGGGTGAAGACGTTCGCCGGTCGCTCGAGTCCGAGGTTCTCGCGCAGGGTGTTGCCGCTGTATTCGGTCCGGGCGAGTCCGCGCTGCTGGAGTTCGGGAATGACGAGCCGGACGAAATCCTCGAAGGCCCCGGGGAAATGCGTGGCGGCGATGACGAATCCGTCGCAGGACCGCGACTCGAACCACTGCTGCATCTGTTCGGCGATCTGCGCGCCGGTGCCCACGAAGCGCGGCCCCTGCAACAGGGTGGCGCGATGGTTGGCGAGCACGCGCAGGGTCAGCGGCTGATCGCCCACGTGGCGTTTGACGCCCTGGACCAGACCGCGGATGCCCGACACCGAATCGATGAGTTCGTCGGTGACGACGTCGTCGAGCGAATGCCCGGAGAAATCGTGGTTGGTGACCTCCGACAGCAGCGTCAGCGAGGCCATCGGATGCACGAGTTCATTGAGGAAGATGGACTCCTTCTCGGCGGCGATCTGCTCGGTCTCGCCGACGATGACGTAGACCATCGGCAGGATGCGCACGGAATCGGGTTCGCGCCCGGACTCGGCGATCAGTTCCTTCTGCTGGCGGTAGTGCTCGGTGGCGACGGGCTGGCTGGGGTCGCCGGTGAAGATGAGATCGGCCCACTTCGCCGCGAAGCTTCGCCCGCGTCCGGACTGTCCCGCCTGGATGATGACCGGGCGCCCCTGGGGGGTGCGCGGCACGGTCAGCGGCCCGCGCACGGTGAAGAATTCGCCCTTGTGATGCAGTTCGTGGACCTTGTCGGGGTCGGCGAAGACACCGGCCTCCTTGTCGCCGGTGATGGCGTCGTCCTCCCACGAGTCCCAGAGTTTGGTGACCACGTCGATGAACTCCTCGGCGCGGTCGTAGCGCCGATCGTGTTCGGAATGCGCGTCGACGCTGAAGTTCTGGGCTTCCGCGTCGTTGACCGAGGTGACGACGTTCCACGCGGCCCGTCCGCCGCTGAGGTGATCGAGTGTCGCGAAGGTCCGTGCGACGTGGAACGGCTCGTAGTAGGTGGTCGAGTAGGTCGCGCCGAGTCCGAGGTGTTCGGTGGCGGCCGCGGCGGCGCCGAGGACGGCGGTGAGATCCAGCTTGATCGGGCGCGCACCGTATTTGACGGCGTCGGCCACCGAGTTGCCGTAGATCGCGGGCATCGCGAGCCGGTCGTCGAAGAACATCAGATCGAAACAGCCGTCTTCGAGCGTGCGCGCGATGCGCTGGTAGTAGCGCAGGTTCAGGTAGTCCGGCGCCGAGCTCGGGTAGCGCCACGAACCGGAGTACACCGACACGTTCGACGCCTGCATGAAGGCGACCAGCGTCATGCGGTCGGATCTTGGTGTGGACATCGGGAGCCCTCTCGTCGAAAGATATATCAGATTATGACTGATATATTTAAGAGGTCGGGCGTCGTTGTCAAGCTCGACGTCGATGCCGGGAGGTGAGCGAAGACGGGTGTCTGCCGACGCCGGGACGCGGTGAGCGAGAATGACCCGATGGAGTTCTCCCGGGTCGACGCGTCGCCGGATCCTTCGCGCGCGAGCGCGGTCGTGCGATACCCGGGCCGGTGCGGTCGATGACGGCCCCCGAGCGCGGTCCATGGCCGGTCGGCGAGGTCGACGACAAGGCGGGCGGTAAACGCACCGAACGCGAACGTCTCGCCGACGTCCTGCGCGAACGCATCCTCGCGGGCGAACTCGCCCGCGACTCCCGCATCGATCTCGACGCCACCGCGGCCGAATTCGGCACCAGTCGCACGCCCGTGCGCGAGGCGTGCCTCGTGCTGGCGCAGGAGGGTCTGGTGCGGGTCGCGCAGCGCAGCGGCATCATCGTGATCGGGGTGTCGGCCGAATCGACGCTGGAGAACTTCACCCTGATGGCCGCGCTGTCGGGCGTGGCCGCGCAGTGGGCGGCGCAGAAGATCACGCCGCGTCAGCTGCTTCGGGTGCGCGAACTTCATCGCGAGATCCGGATCGCCGCGCAGGCGGGCGAGGATGTCGCGACCCTGAACTGGCTGTTCCATCGCGAGATCAACCGGGCCTGCGGTTCGACGCGATTGCAGGGGATGCTCGGTGACGCCGGTCGGATGGTGCCGAGGCGTTTCTTCGAACTGTTCCCCGAACAGGTGCCGTGTTCTGTGGAGGACCACGAACTACTCGTCTCCGCACTCGCGAAAGGCGATTCGGTCGCCGCCCGCACCGTCACCGAGGAACATTTCCGCGCCGCCGCCGAACTGTTGAGCGCGCGTCTGGCCGACACCGAACTCGGCGCCCCGTCCGGGTAGCCGGTCCCTACCCGGCGATCCGGGAATGTGATCCGAGCCGGTGCCACACCCGATCGTGATAGACGAGTGCGGCGGCCTCGCCCCGGTCCTCGCCCGAGACCTCCAGCGCCTCGACGACGAGCACGCTCGAACTGCGCGGGTCGCCGACGTCCAGTCGCGCGGTGATCCGCCCGCGCACCCAGGTGCGCGCGGCGGGGAAATACGGTTCACCGGTGGGCAGTCGCCGCCAGATCGAGGTATCGGCGAATCGGTCGATTCCGCTGGTCGCCCCCAGCTCGGCGAGATCGAGTTGGTCGGCGGCGAGTAGATGCACCACGACGGTGTCGGCCTCGCGCAGGGTGGGCGCGCTCGACGACTGTTCGGAGACCGAGAACGTCAACGCGGGCGGCTCGACGCTGACCGAGGCGACCGAGGTCGCCGTCAACGCGACCGGCCCGGTGCCCGCGTCGGCGGTGATCACCGAAACGCCGCCCGGGTGGCCGCGGAAGGCGGAACGGAACCGCTCCGCCGAGACTTCCTCGTGGTCCGCGCTTTCGGCCGCGCGGTGGCGGCCGCCGGGCCCGGTGGGCGGGGTGGTCATCGTCGGCTCCGGGTGCTCGCGCTCATTCGGCGGGTTGCCAGACATCGGTGCGCGACATCCCCGCCGCCCGGCCCTTCGCCGACACGACCAGCGCCATCTTGCGCGAGGCCTCGTCGATCATCTCGTCGCCGAGCATGGCCGCGCCGCGATGCCCGCCCGCGCCCGAGGTGTGCCAGGCGTAGGCGTCGAGGATGTTCTCGGCGTGGTCGTAATCGCCCTGGCGCGGACTGTAGATCTCGTTGAGCACGTCGATCTGGGTCGGGTGCAGCGCCCATTTCCCGTCGAAACCCAGTGCGGCCGAACGCTGGGCGACGCGGCGCAGCCCGTCGAGATCCTTGATGGCGAGGTACGGGCCGTCGATGGCTTGCAGGTCGTGGGCGCGGGCCACCATCAGAATGCTCATCAGGATGTGGTGGTAGGCGTCGCCGACGTCGTATCCGGGCGGCTGCTCCCCGACGACGAGCGTCTTCATCTGGATCGAGGCCATGAAATCGGCCGGACCGAAGACGATGGTCTCGATGCGCGGGCTCGCGGTCGCGATGGCCTCCAGCGCGAGCAGGCCCTGCGCGTTCTCGATCTGGATCTCCAGGCCGATCCGCCCGACCTCGAGCCCCTCGGATTTCTCGACCTGGGTGAGCAGCAGATCCAGCGCGACGACATCGGAGGCACCGCGCGTCTTGGGCAGCATCAGACAGTCCAGATTCGCGCCCGCGTTGCCGACGACCTCGATCACGTCGGCGTAGGTCCACGGTGTCGTCCAGTCGTTGACCCGGACCGTGCGGGTCTTGTCGCCGAATCCGCCCTCGTTGAGGGAACTCGCGATGATCTTGCGCCCGTCCGCCTTCGCCGCGGGCGCGCACGCGTCCTCCAGGTCGAGGAACAGTGAATCGGCGTCGAGATCGCGCGCTTTGTCGATCATCTTCTGGCTGGATCCCGGTACGGCCAGAGTCGTGCGGCGGGGTCGGGTGGGGCGTGTCGTCACTGCTGGTACTTCCCTTCGACGAAATCGACGGCGTCAATATATCAGATGGCTTATAATATTTTGAGGCCGTGGCGGGCGGCCGATCGACCTCGATGGTCGCGACTCGCCCGCCGTCGCGTCGACTCTCAGGCCTCCGGGATCGGCATGCCGAATCGCTCGCGGGTGATGGCCTCGGGTTCGGGGCCGCCGCGGATACCGGTGTCGAGAGCGTCGATCGCGGACAACTGGTCGGCGCTCAGTTCGAAATCGAATATGTCGAAATTCTCCGCGATGCGCGAGGGGGTCACCGACTTCGGGATCGCCTGCCTGCCCTGCTGGGTGTGCCAGCGCAACATCACCTGCGCGGGCGACTTGCCGTGCGCGGCGGCGATCTCGCCGATCACCGGATCCTTCAGGGTCGAGCCCTTCGAGCCGTCGCGATAGAAGGTGATGCCGCCGATCGGGGACCAGGCCTGGTTGAGGATGCCGTGCTCGGTGTCGACGGCGAGCAGTTCCGACTGGCGGAAGTAGGGGTGCACCTCGATCTGATTGACCGCGGGCACGATCTCGGTCTCGGCGAGCAGTCGGGTGAGGTGATCGGGCATGAAATTGGAGACGCCGATCGCGCGGACCTTGCCGTCGGCGTAGAGCTTCTCCAGCGCCTTGTACGCCTGGATGGTCAGCTCGAATTCGTCGGGCAGGGCCTGGTGCAGGATCAGCAGGTCGATCCGGTCGACCCCGAGTTTGCCCGCGCTCTTGTCGAAGCCGTGCAGGGTCTCGCTGTAGCCGAAGTCGGAGATCCAGATCTTGGTCTCCAGGAAGACGTCGTCGCGGTCGAGTCCGGAGCGGCGAACCGCGTCGCCGACCTCCCGCTCGTTGCCGTACGCCGCCGCCGTGTCGATGTGCCGATACCCGGTGGTCAGCGCCGTCTCGACCGCGGCGATGGTCTCCGCGGGCGGGGTCTGGTAGACGCCGAACCCGATGGCGGGCATCGTGACGCCGTTGTTCAGGGTGAGATTCGGAATGGTCATGTTTTCGACCCTAGGCGCGCGAGGGGACTTCGTGGAGTAACCGGCCGACCAGGTACCGGCAGTACCTGGTTCGTCCGCGTGGTGGCGTGACCGTCGTCGATTGTCGATCGACTGTGACGGATGCGGCGAAACCCTTGGGAGCCAACCTCGATCGGCTACCCTTGGCACAAGTCAGGGAGGCCGCATGCCCATCAGGTTCCGTCAGCGCAAATCCTTCGGACCGCTGAAGTTCAATTTCACCCAGTCGGGCCTGTCCTCGTGGGGTATCAAAATCGGTCCGTGGTCGTGGAACTCGCGCACCAAGAAGAACAGCGTCGACCTACCGGGTCCGCTGAGCTGGCGCCAGCGCTGAACCGAGCCCGGATTCCGGGTACCGCCGTGGATGTGCCCGCGGCGGTGTAGTGCCGATCGCCCGTGCCGCCCGTGCGCGAGGGCGATTGCCCAGTTATCGGAATTTCTTTGCGTAACCTGGTTACTCGGGGATAAAGTGACCTGAGACACATGCGACTCGCGGTTTCTGTAGGCCGGTCTCAGAGGGGCGGAACGCCCAGAAGTAGGCACGATCATCGGTGTTCGGTAGCAAGTTCTTTCGGGGGTTCTCGGCCGTGGTGCTCGCTCGCGGAGGGCGGCGCAAACCGCTCGGAGTGCGAGCGAGGCTGCTCGTCATCGTGCTGATCCCCAGCATCGCGCTACTCGGCGTCGGTATCGGCGCGGCGGTGTACCTGATCCAGGACGGACGTAAATCCAAGGATTGGGCGGAGTTCGCGGGCGAGACGACTACGCCCGCGATCACCATGATCGAGGCGTTCCAGTCCGAGCGGGCCGCGACCATGCTCGTGCTGGCCGGTGACGAACCCGCGAACAACACCCTGGTCACCGCCAGGAAGAATTCCGACAGCGCGCTGGCGTACCTGCTCACCTACAGCCAGACCTCGGCCGAGGTGCGGCCCGAACTCGCCGACGACATGTCCGGTATCGATCAATTGCTCCGGTCGATGCCGATGCTGCGCGGCGGGATCGACGCGCGTGCGCTGCCGTCGGAGCAGGTCTTCGGCGCGTTCAGCGCGATCATCGACACTATCGTTTCGGGAAATCTGATCGCCGCGACGGTCGCGCCCGACGCCGCCATCGCGGTGGACATGGTGCGCGGGATCCCGATGCTGCGCGCCGCGGAGGCGATCTCGAAGGGGCTCAGCATCGGGTCGACCGCGTTGATCACGAACCGGATCACCCCGGTTCAATTCGCTGATTTCACACGCAATATCAGCGACGCCCGCGCCGAACTGATCTACGCGAACGCGATCCTGACCGGGCAGCGGCAGGCTCAGCTCGGTGCGATCACCGACAGTCGGGCATGGCAGCAGCTCGTCGCGATGGGCGACGCGCTCATCGCTCGCGGTGTGATCGCCGCGCCGGACACCACGGTGGCCTCATCGGACGACCCCGTCGGTGGTCGCGCGTCGACCACGAACACCACCCGGCGGGCCACCGCGCCCGCTCCGGCGGACCTCCCGCTGAGCATCGGCGAATGGACGAACGCCACCACCGAAATCCGTTCCGCGCTGCTGAAACTGTGGCAGGACCAGAGCTCCGACGCGCACGCCCGCGCCATCGCGGCGGGGGAGGAGCGCGAACAGGATTCCCTCTACGGCGCGATAGCGGTGGTTCTGCTGACCCTGCTGGCCTTCCTGGCGGCGCTGTGGTTGACCAATCGGCTCATCAAACGGATGCGTCGGCTGCGCGAGCAAACCCTCGAACTCGCCGATGAGCAGTTGCCCAACACCATTCGCGCTCTCAGCGACGGCTCGCAGACCGACCGCAACGTCGAGATGGCGCCGCTGGATTTCGGCGGCGACGAGATCGGCCAGATCGCCGACGCGTTCAACCGCGCCAACACCTCCGCCGTCGCGGCCGCCGTGGCCGAATCCCAGACCCGCTCCGGTGTCAACGCCGTCTTCCTGAACATCGCGCATCGCAGCCAGGTCATCGTGCACCGCCAGCTCGCGCTGTTGGATACCGCCGAACGCGAGGAAGAGGATCCGAAGAAGCTGGAAGTGCTGTTCCAGCTCGACCACCTTGCCACCCGTTCGCGACGCAACGCCGAGAACCTGATCATCCTCGGTGGCGAGAAACCCGGACGGCGTTGGCGCAATCCGGTGCCGCTCATCGACGTGGTCCGGGGTTCGGTGGCGGAGAGTCTCGACTACACCCGGATCAACACCGGAAAGCTTCCGGATCTGAGGATCACCGGTGGCGCGGTGGCCGACGTCATCCATCTCATCGCCGAGCTCACCGATAACGCCACCGCCTTCTCACCGCCGCAGTCGCGGGTCGCGATCTCGGGTAATCAGGTCGGCAAGGGGGTGGCCGTCGAGATCGCCGACCAGGGCCTCGGCATGTCGGCGACCGAACTCGCCGAACGCAACGCGCTGCTGACCCAGCCGCCGGACTTCAGCGTCGCCGCGTTGTCGACCGACGCCAGGCTGGGACTGTTCGTGGTCGCGAAACTGTCACAGCGCCACGGGATCTCGGTGCGGTTGACCGAATCCGACTACGGCGGCATCAAAGCGATCGTGCTCATCCCCAATACGCTCGTCGCCATCGGTGACGACCGGTCCGACGAGCGCCACACCGCGGCCGAGGATTCTCGATCGTCACCCGCTTACGCGTCGAAGTCGATCCCGACATTCGACCCGACGGCGGACTGGACCGTGCACCCGTCGCAGGAGAAACCGGCGCTGCCCCGGCGGCAGCGCGCCGTCGAGGAGGCCGCCGCCGACAGCACCGGCGCGTGGACCGGGTCCGCGCGTTCACCGCGGCGACGGTCCGCCGACGAGGCCCGCAACCTGATGTCGGCGATCGAGAGTGGTACCCGCCAGGGCCGCACGAATCGGGCCGAGATAGACATACCTACCACGCAGTCCGATCGACAAGAAGGTGCCGGTGACAACCTCCAAGCCCCGTAGCCTCGACTGGTTGCTCGACGATCTCATCGAGCGACTGCCCGATGTCCGTTTCGCCATCGTGTTGTCCACCGATGGTCTGTTGCTCGGCCAGTGCGGTTCGATGGATCAGCCCGACGCGGAGCGTTTCGGTGCGATGGCCTCGACCCTGCACGGTGTGGCACGCAGCGCGGGCGCGCATTTCGACGTCGGTGGCGTGTGCCAGACGGTGGTCGAACTCGACGAGGCGGTGCTGTTCATCACCGCGGCGGGTGAGAACGCCTGCCTGGCCCTGTTGACCGTGGAGACGGCCAATATGGGCATGGTGGCCTACGAGATGAACCAGACCGTGCAACGCGTCGGCGCCCACCTCTCGGTCGACGCGCGTCCGACCCTGGACGAGGCCGGCGCGCGAAAACCCTGAGCGCGCGGGGTCAGTGCGCGATACCGCCGCGCGTGCCGATCTTGCCGCCGGAGACCTGCGGCCGTTGTATCCGGCGTCGCGCTGCGGAGTTTCACAGCCGACCGCGACCGCTTGGCTTCAGGATCTTGTGACGGCAGGTTTGCTTCAGGACCTGAAGATCGGTCGCGACCGGTTGTTCATCAACCGCGAGTTCCTGAAACTGCTGGTGGTTCGCTACACCGATCGCGGCCGCTCTACTTGTCTGTCGAGTCGTGGCGCTGGTCGCCCTCTCCGCGATATTCGCCTCCGACGCCATCGCCGCTCTGCCGGTGGCCTTCGTCACGCCACCGTGCCGAGTTTTGGGAGCAGCCGCGCTCCGGTCGATACCGCGCGGCGGGTCGACGCTGTCATGGTCCGGCCTCCGCGAACAGTCGCGGACCTGGCGAGCGGATAGGAAATCGCTGTTCGGCGCCTAGAACTCGGCCACTCGCTTCGGAACCGCACCCGCCGCCTGGCGGTCTTGTCGGCAGCCCGGCAACCGGTCACGGCGCGGTGTCCGATGAGCCGGGGTCCGGTCGTCGGGAGCGGTCCGCGCGACGCCGAAATAGATAGGGAGCGCGGAAGTGACCGCTCGGAGGCGGTGTGGATGTCCTCGTCCGCTGTGGTCGGGTGAGTAGGGATTCGAGCGGGTTCCTGGACAAAAGTCCAGTGCAGTCGGGGTGTGCTCGTCGCCGTCACGGCTTCCGTCGCCGAAGAGGTGCGGATTTCCCAGGGGAGCGGCAGTAGGGGCTACGGACCGAGCGGTTCGTGACCTGCGGTCGGTGAACAGGTTCCTGCAACAGCGGTCGCAGCGGGGTGACCGGCGCGATCACCGCCGATCGCACCTGCCAGCAAATTCCTCGCAGGCGATCGATGGGTCCGCGTCCGGCGGACGTGTCATGTATCGGTGCAGGTGGGAGTGTGTTTTCGTCGATGGCCTCCGCGGGTGCGAAGGCACTCCGGCGCGGGGCGGAAAAGGTGTCACGGGTGACGTGAAACTGTGCGCGAGAGGGGACTCGGTCACGAATTCGGACCACCGATGACGGCGATCCGTGCGGAAGACGCCTCTAACATAGGTCGCTGGCCGGTTGCAGTCAAGGCGTTTTCCAGCCTGTGGCGTGAAAGTGGCAGGAATGGCATAAGTTCCGCAATTCGGCGATCGTAACTGACGGCCACGACACCACCGCAGCGGCGCGGTTGTTCATCGCCGCGGTCTCCTGCACGGTGCTCTACCCCGCCCTGCGCACCTACTTCGACAACACCGACGACCCCGTCGGTTGCCGGTACTAGGGCTGGATCCACCAACACGAAGAACTTGCCCGCACCCGTGTGGAGCGGCTGAACCCGTAACACCGTTCCTCGTCGACTCCGCCCGGCACCAACTGGGCGGGGGCTGGACTACTTCCAGCCGAGGCATCGGTAGCCGTTCCTCCTGCGCGAGGCACCGATCGGCTGCTTGGCCTGCGCCGCAGGACACGGTGCTGGAAATGGTTGACCGAAGCTACTACCGAAATATGTTGGCGCGGGATCGGTCAGAAGATCCCACCGGGAGGCAGGTTCAGGGGTGTGTCGTCGTGTGCCGCGAGGGGGTGTGGTTCGCCGGTGAGTTCGGCGACGGCGGTAGCGATTTCGTCGAGGGTGGCTTGGACGTAGGTGAGCGTGGCGCCCTCCTGTCCGGTGGGTTCGGCGTGGGCGGCGAAGCCACGGGCGATGCCGTATCCGTAGTGGCGTTCGACCCAGGTGAGCGTCGTATGGCGCAGCCAGTGGGTGGTGATCTGGTGGGTGGTGACCCAAGGAAGATGGCGGCCGAGCCGGTCCCAGAGATGGTCGTACCGGCGGCGAGTGATGGGGCGGCCGTGCCGGTAGCGTAGGAGTTGCTGGCTGGCGTCGGTGCCGCGGCTTCTGTGGTCGATGAGCCGGGCGGTGAGGGTGGGAGAGATCGGTTGCCAGTGGATGGTGCCGCCCTTGCCGAACAGTCGGATTTGGCAATAGCGGGAGTCGATGTCCTCGGGGCGCAGGCGCAGGGCGCTGCCGGTACGACAGGCTGTCTCGAGGTGTAGGCGTAGCAGCAGGGTGTCGAGTTCGGGGTCGTCGCCTGTGGTGGCGGCGACGTGGTTGATCTGGGTGAGCTGGCGGGCGGACAGCGCGCGCCGGGTGCTGCGTTGGCGGCGTGGTTTGTCCAGTGCTGCGGCGGGGTTTCGGGAGGCGGGAATGTATTGAGCGGCGACGGCGTGGCGGTAGAGACGCCGGATGGCGCCGACCATGTGCTCGGCGGCGCTGCGTCCTTCGCGGCTGTTTCGCCGGACGATGGCGTGGCGTCGTGTGTGCTCGACAAGTTGTTGGAGTTCCAGGCCGGTGGGGTCGGCGATGCTGCGGTCAGGCCAGCGGCTACTGAGCCTGTGCCAATAGGGCAGATAAGTTCGTCGTGCGCCGGCCGGAGCGGCGTCGATCACCTGGGGGACGTATTCGCCGAAGGTCGGGATGATTATGTGGGCAGGGGCGGTCAACAGGTCTTCGGGGCGAATATCCAAGCGCTGCAACACTAAACGCGCTGCTTCGAGATCGGCAGCGGTCACGCTGGACCGACTAGGTCGTCCACGATGACGGATAGAGCATCCTGGATGGCCGGTGCGGGGATGATCGCGAGCACACCGTGGTCGGGCATGGCGAGCAGCACGATCGAGTCACCTGGGAGCAGGCCGGTTGCGCGTTGCACCTGGGCGGGCAGCCATATCTGGCCAAGTGCTCCGACCTTGAACGAGGATTCGTCCGAGTCGGTGGCGCGGATGGCGACAACGAGGCTGCGGATTTGATAGGCGATGGGTTGTCCGGGTGGCCAGCCCATCGCCGTGAAACTGCGACGGCACGTCACACGCGCGCGGTCGTTGAGGACCGACACGGCGATCATGGAGATCGCCGACTGCCGTCGGAGAGGTTGGGGTTCCAAGGAAGGGAGGGGAAGCCCCTGCGGATGTTGTGTTGTAGGCATGGACATCTTCCTGTCCAGGCCACTGACCCGTCACATTCTATGAAACCCGAAATTATGTGAATGCGCCACACCGGCCTTGCGGAACCGAGTGGATCGTTATGGCGGCGGGAAATTGATGGTGCGGTACAGCGGGTGAATCGGAGCGCAGTGGATTCGTGCAACTGAATGTCGTGAAATGTAGCGAGGTGTGCTGAAGCGATGTGAAGCCGAGTTTGCGTGCGATTTAGCAGGTTGCGCACCAACGCTCTGACCTGCGGATTTCTGTCCGAAGAGGTGGGTGGAGGTTCTCAGCCGCAGAGCGCGCCCGTGGATTCCTCCACGGGCGCCCTACCCGTTTGGTCGCTGCGTGTCAGGAAGGGGCGGCGCAGATGACGAGTGCGTACTTGCCGGTGGCAGTCTTCTCGTCGATGATCTGCCCGTCTACCGAGATGCGGCAGGTGACCGTGTTCCCGTTGGTTTGTGCACTCAAGCCGAGGATGACATAGGTCGAGTTGTTGACGAACTTCTTCGTCCACGGTGCGGTAGTGGGTGCCTGCTGCTGCATCGCGGAGTTGCCGTCGACAAAGGTCACCGACGGCAGAGTAGAGGCATCGGAGATGACCTCGTAAACAACGTCCACGCCAGTTCCCGCGGGCTGCGGCGCGGTCAAGGGCGGGACCTGAACAGGACCCGCTCCGGTAGTGGGGTGGTCATCGAGGGACGCCGTGGGGTGCGCGCCATTTCCCTGTTCGGCGCTGTCGTGGTGCGTGGCGCAACCGCCGACCGCGAGTAGTGCGACGGCGGAAAGCGCTGACGTCCAGCGCGTAGCGGTGGTTGACAGCGTACGGCGGGCATGCGGATTCTGCGGGTGTGTCATGGATTCGGTTTCCTTTCGGAAAAAGATGACTCGGGCGCGAATCGCATCTCGCGGCGCTGGCGACGGACCCGGTGCACTGACGTGAGAGTCGGCGGTATCAACCGTCGCGCAACCTTTAATTATGACACTGGATACCGGGAGTGCTGCACGGATCGGTGACATCTGATCTGTGGTGCCGGGAGGCACTGCTGGAAGGATGTATGCCGTGCCCAAGCCCTACCCCAAAGAGTTCCGTGATGACGTCGTCCGGGTGGCTCGCAATCGGGAACCAGGCCAGCAACTGAAGCGGATCGCGGCCGATTTCGGGATCAGCGAGTCGTGTTTGGCGAACTGGATCAAGCGGGCCGATGCTGAAGACGGTATCGATCCCGGCGTAGTGAACGAGCACGCTGCCGATAACGCTGAACTGCGCAAACGCATCCGGTTGCTCGAGCAGGAGAACGAAGTGCTGCGGCGAGCGGCGGCCTATTTGTCGCAGGCGAATCTGCCGGGAAAATGATCTACCCGCTCGTCCGTGAGCTGGCCGCTGATGGGATTCCCGTCGCGGTGACGTGCAGGGTCCTGAAAATCGCGCGCCAACCGTACTATCGGTGGCTCGCCGACCCGGTCACCGCTGCTGACCTGGTCCAGGCCTACCGCAGCAACGCGTTGTTCGACGCTCACCGCGACGACCCCGAGTTCGGGTACCGATTCCTGCTCGATGAGGCCGCCGTTGCCGGCCAGCCGATGGCATCTCGGACCGCGTGGCGGATCTGTTCGATCAACAAATGGTGGAGCAGTTTCGGTAAGAAACGCGGAACGAAGATCAGGCGGTCGGGGCCGCCTGTTCATGATGACCTCGTCGCACGGAAGTTCACTGCGGTTGCACCGAACTTGTTGTGGCTCAGCGATATTACCGAGCATCACACCGGTGAAGGGACGCTCTACCTGTGTGCGATCAAGGACGTGTTCTCGAACCGGATCGTGGGCTATTCGATCGATTCGAGAATGAAGGCCGGCCTCGCTGTCGATGCCTTGGGCTCGGCGGTGGCCAGACGTGGCGCGGTCGGTGACCAAGTCGCCGGCTGTGTCGTTCACAGCGATCGTGGGTCGCAATTTCGATCGCGGAAGTTCGTGCGGGCCTTGGGAAATCATGCAATGGTCGGATCGATGGGCAGAGTCGGTGCGTGTGGGGACAACGCGGCGATGGAATCGTTTTTCGCGTTGCTGCAGAAAAACGTCCTCGACCGAAGGCCGTGGGCTACCCGCGAAGAGTTGCGGATCGCGATCGTCACCTGGATCGAACGGACCTACCACCGACGCCGACGCCAAGCCAGGCTCGGCAAATTGACCCCAGTCGAATACGAGACCATCATGACCACACCAGCCCTTCGGGCTGCCTAACCGCTGTCACCCGATCGTGCAGCACTCCCACCGTCATCTGGGCGAACTTCGTGCGGTGTCGTAGATCGAAGTCGTGCGGCTGTCGATGCGGGGCCGCTAGCGGGCGCGCATCTCTACTGCTATCCGCACGGTCGGGCGTTCGCGGGTGGAGAGTGTCGGGCGGTGGCAATCGTTTGTGGAGCGATCTGTGGATTCCTCAAGGAGTCCACAGGGATTCCTCAAGGAATCCACATGCACAAGTTCGCTTTCCGACCGGTCAGGGCATGTGTGTGGACAAGGCTGTGGATAACGCGGAGTGTGACAGGGAAATGCTGTGCATAACTCGCAGACCGCGTGGGGAGGGAAGCGGAGTATCGCCGCTGGATTACTCGAGGCCCACTTGATCTGGCGGGAGCGGATTCTCAGCTCAGGTCCCCGCGCGCTGTTGCCGAACAGGACGATCGGGCCGGTGAGGAGGCCGGTTCGCGGCTAGAGTGGGTGGCGGTGGGACCTGGATCAGGGGAGGTCCCGGTTTCGCATGATATGGGGAGTGATTGTGGTCGTCGTTCTCGCTTGTCCGTCGTGGTGTGCCATGCACCGTGGTCCCGATCCGGATGAACCCGGTGACGGGGGTATGCATTACGGGCAGGAGCTGTCGGTTCCGATCGAGGAGATCATGGAGGTTGGTGTGGGGGCCCGGATTTTCGTGCAGTTGAATGCGCACGACCTGGAGGGGCAACGTCAGACCGTGATCGATTTGGTCGATCCCTACGGACACAGTGCCGAACTGGCGGTCGACGAGGCGCGGGCAGTGGCGGATGTTCTCGTTCGAGGCGCGGATTTGTGGTCGAGGACGCCGTCGACCGCCGTGGTGTGTCTCTCACACCAGCCACCTGGTGGACGTCGATGACGCGATCATCCACCGCAGCGAACCGATGAGGGTCATCGCGTCGGGCCCGAACCTGTCGGGGTTCCCGATCGACGTCGAGATGTGTGTCCTCGACCGTGAGGATGAGCGGGAGCTGGATTTGGTTCTCTCGCTCGGTGGCATCCGGACAGGCGTCACCGCCGCGGAAGCCTGCAAAATCGCGGCACACTTACTCTCGGCCGCTGATGTCGAAGCGACCGATCGGGTCTGACGACCGGCTAGCCGCAGGCCACCAATTCCCGGCGCCTGTGCTTTCCGACATGCGATGGCGGGCAGATATCAGCGGTGGTCGTCTCTGCCGGGCGGCGGTGTGTACTGTTCGTTTTCGGCTGCCGCCTCAAGGACATCGAGGATGCGCGCAAGGACGACCCGGGCGGGTTCGCCGCGCTGGTATCGGACGGTCGGCAGATCCAGAATCCGTAGCACCGTGTCCGTGTCCTCGGTCGACGGTGGTGGGGTGAAGTGTGTCGCGACGGCGAGGTGCACGTCGTGGTCGTTCTCGATCGCTTCGATCACGGCCAATATCAGTGCCCGCTGGTGGGGCGACATCAGCGAGTCATCATCCACTCCTCGATTATCCCGGCGTCAGAGTCGGTCGTGCCGACTGTGGCGGGTGGTCAGGTGCGGGGTCTTGCGATCCGGTTTTGCCCGTGGTTGATTCGATCATCGGCGTGCGGGTCGGCTGTCGAAGTGGCGGTGATCGCAGTCCGTGGTGTCGGCAGGTACGAAGACGACATCCCCGCAGGTGCGACAGTAGAACGTGAGATGTGTTCCTCTGGGTGAGTTGCGGCAGACTTGCGTACCGACAAGGGTTCGGCCAGGGCCATGGCGGTGACCGTTACGGCAGAACACCGGAGCCGGTCGGACATATCCAGCGGCAGTGCGATACAGGCGGTCGGCGTCCGGGACGACTCGGCCGTCGACTTCGAAGATCGGCACCCATCCACACTCGGTCGAACACATGTTCGCACTCTATGTGATCGTCCACGAACAAGTCATGGCACCGCACGTTGCGGCGGACCGTCGCACCTGTTGTTCGACCCGGACAGCGATCTTCCGAGACCGCACGATGGGTGGCATGGCGTGTGTTCGCTACCAGTCGGTCGTGGGTTGTTCGATCAGCGGTTTCGTCTACCTGCAATTTGCCCGCCCGATCGCGACTGGTCAGCTCGGATTGGTCACCGACACAAGTGCGGCGCGGCGGCCCCTCCCTGTCACTTCGCTACACACGTCGAGCAGAGGCGTGGCCACATCCCGGGTCGCGAAGATGCCGTGGTGTATCGCCGTGTTCTTGCGTGGATAGCCACCGTGACCAGCGATGTCGGCGATCTATGCGACAGCGGCAAGTTCACGCCGTAGGTTCGAGGTGCCGGGATGTTACAAGCGAAGGGGATCCGGAGATGCGTGTAAATGTCGAGTTCTCCAGTGGGGCAACGATACTTCGGGGCTGGCTCTACCGGCCGGAGGACGTGTCCGGACCAGTTCCGCTGGTGGTGATGACGCACGGTTTCGCTGGCGTCAAAGAATGGGTGGCGCCGTTCGCGGAAGTATTCAGTAAGGCCGGTCTGGCGTGTCTGGTCTATGACCATCCCGGGTTCGGCACTTCCGAGGGTGAACCGCGGTTCGAGGTCGACCCGCCCGCGCAGATCGAGGGCTACCGCGACGCGATCACCTTCGCTCAAACCTTGGACGGTATCGATCCGACCCGTATCGGCGTTTGGGGTACGAGCTTTTCCGGTGGTCATGTGTTGGTGGTCGCGGCGACCGATCGGCGGGTGCGGGCGGTGGTCTCACAGGTGCCGACCACCAACGGGTGGGCCAACTTTCGCAGCTTGGTCCCCAGCGTGGTCCATCCGTTGATGCATGCGGCCATCGCCGCGGATCGGCAGGCACGCGCGGCCGGGAAACCGGCGTTGACGATCAAAGCGGCGTCGGATGATCCGACCGACATGGTCGCGATGCCCGGCCTCGAGGCGTACCAGTGGTTGATGGCCAACGGGCCGCAGGTGCCGACCTGGCGCAACGAGGTAACCGTGTCGAGTATTGACAAATTCCAGAGTTATGCGCCGGAATCGTTCGTGCGCAGGGTTTCTCCGACGCCGCTGCTGATGATCGTCGCCGACCAGGACACCCTGGCACCCGCTGGTATCGCGTTGGAGAGCTACGCCGAAGCACTGGAACCCAAACAGTTGGAGCTGATTTCAGGCCCGCACTTCGCAGTGTATGACGACCAGTTCGAGCGAGCCTCTCACAGTGCACGCGACTTCCTCCTCGCCGCGTTGAACGCGTAGGACACCACCGGACATACCTGACGCCAGATACGGTGACACAGGTGCGTGGTCGGACCAGCGATTATGGCTGGTCGCGTTGCGGCGGTGTGCGGCGTCGACGTGCCGGACGCCGCCGCGGTGGGCGCGTGGAAGCCGGAGGTGTCGCAGTTGCCGCTGTTCGGCGTCGGCCTACCGAGGTGACCGGTCGACGTGTGAGTTCCAATGCGGCGGCGATGTCACCCGCGGTCAGAAACCAGGTTCGACCGGCTCGATGGCCGGGCAGGCGCCCGGCCTTGAGCTCCTCTTCGTACCAACGCCGTGATTTGTGAAGTGCACGGGCACCATCGGAGACCGAGTAGGTCACCTCTGGCGACGCGGATTCGGCCGAACCGGGCGACACAGACGAATCCGCCGAGTCGGCGGTCATCGCGGACCATCTCCCGCCGCGTTGCGGCAGTCGCCTCCAGGGCGGTTGCCGCAACGACCATGTCGCCAGCGGCCGAACGCCGTTGGTCCTTGCGGTGTGAGTACCGAGGCCAATCGATATACCTCCTCGATTGTGTGCGGATCCGACTCCGGTCGGTGAATTCGGATATCTCAAGTGTGCGGGCAAATTCGACATCTCGCGAGATCGAACGGCGGCGTATGAAACCACCGTTCCGATTTTGGCGGCACCGTGGTCGAAACTGCGGGTTTGCTGAATGTCGAGTGCCGCTTGCCGAAAGCAATGACAAGATCGATGTCGGTCTCGGTTTTCGCGTCTCTTGGGGCGCTTGCCCAAGCTGGTGTGGGTGGTTAGCGGAGGGTGAATGGCGGGCCGGAGTAGGGTTTTGCTATCGCTGTGACCAAATGCACAGCCCCTGATTCGTCCATCGGCGCGATGCTGAGCCGGTAGGAGGTCAGTGTGCCGGTGGCAGGGTCACGGTGGTGCAGTAGATCATCGGTGTCGCGGCCATAAGTGACGTCGATGCTGGCGGCCCACAGTCGGCGATAGTCTGGATGGGACTGGAGATGCTTGATGAGCTCACGGGCCTGTGCGGAGTGGCGGAACAGGCCGAGCATCGCCTTGTCGTAGGCCACGTTGTGGGCAGCTTCGCGCTCCCACTGTACGAAAACCTCTTTCGCGATGGCGCTGAAGATCCAGCGTGCGATCGAGTTGGTCTTCTCGATGCCTGGCAGTGCGGCGAGCCAGGTTTCGTTGCAGGCCAATATGTTCCAGAAGGGGTCGACGTACGCTGCGAGTGTGCGTCGTTCTTGCAGGTCATCGAGGTGTTTCATCCAGTCGTCGTGACCGCGCACCTGCTGGCGCAGCTTGTCCGATGTCGGCAGAGTCAGCGCCGGAGCGCGGAGGTCGTGCAGATGTCGGGTGAGCAGCGGTCCGACATCGTATCCCTTGAGCATCTTCGTAGTCGTCTCGAGTTTCGGCTGCTTGGCGTCGGACTCGATGGAGAACAGATACCCGGAGCTGATGCCGTGCAGATTGGCCGCGGTTTGGCGGGTGTGATGCTGATCTTCCCTGATCAGCCGGAATGTGGTGCCGAACGTCGGGATGCCTGGCGTCGGTACGAGTTTGGGATTCCGGCGCATGCCGGGTCCCCCCTTCCCTTGGGTCTTCCCCTGACGGGTCATGCGAAGATACGATGGTCTGTTGCCCCCAAGATGTGTGTGTTTCCGTCTTACCAGAGCGGTTAGGACGCGGCAACACTTTCGGTACCGAGTAGATCGCCAATGTTGCTGCCCGAGCTTCATGAACACTTGCGTTCTTGATGGAACTCGCTGGCATGCAGGGAATCGACCGATTACTCAGGGTGAATATTTTGTAGTGACTCAGCTGGCAAACTGCCTGCGTACGGCCCGGAAGCAAAGTGCCTACTTTTTCGTTAACGAAAAAGTATGCAATGAAAAGCCTGGTGCTTCGATGTTTTTCGCGGTTTGGTGGTAAGTGCAAGACCGAACCGATCGAGAGGACACCACGATGGACCCGTATCTGATTCTGGGGTGGGTGAACGCCGGATTGTCCGTGATTTCCAACGGATTGTCCGTGGTGGCACAGGCATTGACGCTGATCCTGCCCTTCATCTGATCATGTGACGCATCTCGCATGAAAAGCGGCCTCCCAGTGACGATCTCGTCCTGAGGGGCCGCACCGCGAGAGCGATCCACTCGCGCGTATCTGCGCCATAATCCGCTTTCTCCACCTTCGAACCGAAGGGCTATTTGGCATGCCTGAATTCAGGAATCCTTCCACCAGCACTGCCGCTGTTGAGCGCCGCAGAATGCGCCCGGCGACACGAATTCACCCGTGCGCCGCCATTATCAGAGGCAGCCGAGCCGCCCTCGTCACCGCGGTTCCGATCGCGATGATCCTGGCCGCCGCCACCGCGACCGCCGCCGAGCCACCGTCGGGGATCGCCGATCAACCCGGCGTGACCGGCCCCGCGCAACCCGGCACCAC